>JANOKR010000266.1:0-14282 GCA_031419315.1 Betaproteobacteria bacterium | reverse complement strand
CCCCATCGGCGCGCTGCGCACAAAAATCGGGTGACGCACGATCGGTGCGTAGGCCCGCAGGCCAGTCGCTGCCGCCGGTTGCGCAGCACCGGCATTGGCGTCGGCCTTCGCACCCGAAATGTTGTCGGCCGCCGGCACCTCGTCACGCGGCACCACCCACCAGACGATTGCGATCGACAGCAGCAGCAACCCGGCTACTGCCCAGAACAGACCACGCCAGCCCCAGCTCGGCAGCAGCCACTGCACCGGCAACGTCGACGCCAGCATGCCCAGCGAGCCGGTCATCAACATCCACGAGTTCGCACGCAGCTGCATCGCTGCGCTGAAGCGCATGCGGTAACAGGTCAGTGGCGCCATCAGGCAAGCCGCCACGCCCATGCCGATCAACACCCGCGACAAGATCAGCCCGACGAGGCCGTCGGCCATCGCAAACCCGGCGCAGCCCAGCACGGCCATCAGCAGCAGCCACGTCAGCACCCGCTTCGGGCCACGGCGATCGAGCGCGGCGCCCAGCGGCAACTGCAACGCCGCAAAACCAAAGAAGTAGGCCCCGGCGAGCAGCCCGAGGTCGGCGGCGCGCAAGCCCAGCTCGGTACTGAAGGTCGGCGCCAGCGTGGCGGTCACCGCCCGCAATAGCGCCGAAAAGAAGTAGCACAACGCAAACGCCAGAAAGATCGCAACGGCATTGCTGCCCGCCGGTGAGGCGGTCGTTGCCGCTGTCGATGTTGCTGTCGATGCCGATGCCGATGCCGATGCTTGCCGCAGCGTTGGTTCAGGCTGGCCCAGGGCCGGCTTCTTCACGGCAGCACCCGCAGGCCGCCAAAAAAGGCCTCAAGCGCCTGCCCGTCGAGCCGCGCACCGATCGCGGTCGCCTGCAAAACGGTGGTGCCACGCACGAACAAAAGCTGCTGCTCTTGCACCGCGCTGCCATCCGGCAAGCGGCCTTCGATCACCACCCGGCCGGCCTGGCGGTTGGGCGTCGCGCCGCTGACATGCCCCGACCGCGCGGGCATGTTTTGCGCTTGGCCGGGCCCCAGGTTGGCCGACGCGGCATCGCGCAGGCCGGTCAGCGCATCGGCCACCAGAGCCGGGTCGCCAACGTCGGCGTGAGCCAGGGCCCAGGTCACGCCATCGGCAGTGCACGCATGCAGGGTCATCGTCACCGTGGTGCCGGCCAGCATCAAGCGGCGGGCGTGACTCGCCGGCTTGCAGGGGAACAGGGCGACCACGCCAGCGCCTGCGGGCCGCAGCTCGCGCCAGTCGAGCGCTGGCGAGCAGGCCACCAGCAGCCAGGCCGCGGCGGCGCCAAGAACGGGGAGTCGGGGCATCGGGGGATTATCCGAGGCGGCGCGCTGGGGTCTGCGCTACCGGCCCACCCCAACACTTTCAGCGCGGTTGTCGGCGTCCAACGCCGATCGTCGGCGGTCATCGGCCGCCGCTGCGGGACGGCGACGTCAGCGCCCAAAAACTTTGCGCAGGATCTCGCTGCCGGTACCCACCGGATCGCGGCGAATCTTCTTTTCTTCCTCGCCGATCATCAGGTACAGGCCGTCGAGCGCCTTCGCCGTGACGTACTGCTGCAAGTTGGCATCCTGGTTCTTGACCAGGCCCAGCCCGGACGCCTTGGCCGCCAGCGCGTTGTACTTGTCGGCGAGCGCCACGCGCTCGGTGGCGCCGGTGACGATGGGCAGGAATTTTTCGCCCAAAGGCTGGCGTGTCTTGCCGGCAAAGTAGTCGGTCACCGACGTCTCGCCGCCGCGCACGATGCGCAACGCGTCTTCAACCGTGATCGCTCTCGCCGCCCCGACAAGCAGGGTCTTGGCCTCGGGCACGGCCAGCTCGGCAGCGCGGTTCATCGCCGTTGTCAGCTCATCGACGCGCTTGCCCTGGCCGGTGGCCTTGAGCAGTTTGGCGGCGTCCTTCAAGTACCCCGGCAACGGAATGCGCACCTTCGGGTTGCCGAGAAATCCGTCTTGCTTGCCGAGCAGGCCGATCGCGGCCAGTGCACCCCGTTCGAGCGCGGCGCGGATGCCCGACGCGGCGTCAACTTCGCTCAAACCGGCGGCGCGGGCTGATGACCAACACAGGCCGACCAGTGCGGCGGCCGAAAACTCTCTGCGATGCAGCATGCAAAACCCCCTCGACAATCGAGCCGCGATTCAAACAGACCCGGTGTCCGCGCGCACCGAACTAAAGAACTGCCCGAGGCCGCGCGGGCGGACTAAACCACCGCGTCGGCGACGCCGGCCGCCTGCGCCTGCTGGTCGGCGTGGTAACTCGAACGCACCATCGCGCCGACGGCGGCGTGCGAAAACCCCATTGCCGCGGCTTCGCGCTCGAACATCCTGAACGTGTCCGGGTGTACGTAGCGCCGCACCGGCAGATGGTGGCCGCTCGGCGCGAGGTACTGGCCGATGGTCAGCATGTCGATCTGGTGCGCGCGCATGTCGCGCATCACCTGCAGGATTTCTTCATCGGTCTCGCCCAGGCCGACCATGACGCCGCTTTTGGTCGGCACCCCCGGCACCGCTTGTTTGAAACGTTGGAGCAGGTTCAGGCTGAATTCGTAATCCGACCCCGGCCGCGCTTCTTTGTACAAGCGCGGCGTGGTTTCGAGGTTGTGGTTCATGACGTCCGGCGGTGCGGCTTTGAGGATGTCCAGCGCGCGGTCCATGCGACCGCGGAAATCGGGCGTCAAGATCTCGATCCGGGTCTGCGGCGACATTGCGCGCACCTGCTGGATGCAGTCGACGAAGTGCGCCGCGCCGCCATCACGCAGGTCATCGCGGTCGACACTCGTGATGACCACGTACTGCAGCTTCAGCGCCGCGATCGTCTTTGCCAGGTTGACCGGCTCGTCGGCGTCCAGCGGGTCGGGCCGGCCATGGCCGACATCACAAAACGGGCAGCGGCGGGTGCACTTGTCGCCCATGATCATGAAGGTCGCCGTGCCCTTGCCAAAACACTCGCCGATATTCGGGCACGAGGCTTCTTCGCAGACCGTGTGCAGCTTGTGCTCACGCAGGATCTGCTTGATCTCGTAGAAGCGTGTCGACGACGACCCCGCCTTGACGCGGATCCAGTCGGGTTTTTTCAGCACCTCGCCGGCCGCCACGATCTTGATCGGGATGCGCGCGGTCTTGGCCTGCGACTTCTGCTTCGCGGTCGGGTCGTAGGCGGGCTGCGTTTCGGTGGTCATGGGCGGTGGCCGTGGTCTGACGGCGGGTTGGCACGCTTGTGGCTTCGGACGGCCAGTTTATCGGTTGCCTCGATGCCCCTGCATCCGATCCGGTCGGCGCGGCGTATCTGGCATTCACCGGCGCCGTGCCGGCAACCTGGAGACCCACCATGAAATTCCGTTCCGCCTGCGCGGCCCCCCTGCTCGGTGCCGCCCTGCTGGCCGCCTGCGGGCTGGCTGGCGCATCCAGCCACCGCGAAGCGCCCTTCATCACCACCGCGCCCAAGGTCGACGGCACCGACTTCTATATGTTCCGCAGCTACGAAACCGGCCGCGCCGACTACGTCACGCTGATCGCCAACTACCAGCCGCTGCAAGCCGCCTACGGCGGCCCGAACTACTTCTCGATGGACCCCAACGCGCTCTACGAGATCCACGTCGACAACAACGGCGACGCGAAGGAAGACCTCACCTTCCAGTTCCGTTTCCAGAACAAACTCGCCAACGGCGGTGGTGGCGTGATGCTGCCGATCGGCAACAAGATGGTCGCGATCCCGCTGATCCAGGCCGGCCAGGTCAGCACCATCAAAGACGGCAACCTCAACCTCGGCGAAAGCTTCACTGTCAACGTCGTGCGCGGCGACCGCCGCACCGGACAGTCCAGCGCGTTGACCAACGCCACCGGCGGCAGCAGCACCTTTGACAAGCCGGTCGACAATATCGGCGTCAAGACGATCCCCAACTACGCCGCCTACGCCGACAAACACATCTACAGCGTCAACATCCCGGGCTGCAATATGCCGGCCAAGTTGTTTGTCGGCCAACGCAAGGAAGCCTTCGCGGTCAATCTGGGCACGATCTTCGACCTCGTCAACGCGCCGGTCGCGGTGATCACCAACCCGGCGCTGATCGGCGCGGTGCCGAACACCATCGACGACGCCAACATCACGACGCTGGCTGTCGAGGTGCACAAATCCTGCCTGACCCGCGCCAACGAACCCGTCATCGGCGGCTGGACCACCGCCAGCCTGCGCCAGGCGCGCCTGCTCGACCAAACCCCGGCGCCCGGCCACCAGACGACTGAAAAGGCTGGTGGCGCCTGGGTTCAGGTTTCGCGTCTGGGCATGCCCCTGGTCAACGAAGTTGTCATCGGCCTGAAGGACAAGGACCGCTTCAACGGCAGCAAGCCCAGCGGCGACGTTCAGTTTGCCGACTACGTGACCAACCCGACGCTGCCGGCGCTGCTTGAGATCGCGCTCGGCTTGCCCGGCATCGCGCCGACCAATTTCCCGCGCACCGACCTGGTCACGACCTTTCTCACCGGCATCCCCGGCGTGAACCAGCCGCTCAACGTCGTTGGCTCGGAAATGCTGCGCCTGAACACGGCCATCGCGCCGGTGCCTTTTGCGCAGCAGAACCGGCTCGGCATCGTGGGCGAAATCCTGCGTGTCGGCGGCCCGCAGAACCTGGCCAATGCGGTCGACCTGGCGGGCTATCCGAACGGCCGCCGCCCGAAGGACGATGTTGTCGACATCTCGCTGGTCGCGGTGATGGGCGGCCTGTGCATGGCCAACGGCAATACCAACGCCCTCGGTTTTGGTGCCGCCTGCAAGCCTTCGGCGGTGCCGCTGGGCGCGACCTCGTTCAATCTGCACGACGCCGTCGACCAGGCCGTGGTGCCCTTGCTGGACAAGTTCCCGTACCTGAACACGCCGCTGCCGGGCAGCAACTGATTGAGGGGGACAACATGATCACGTCTGATGTCAAACTTTTGAAGCGAGCCGCAATCGTGGCTGGCCTGCTGCTGTCGCTGGCAGCCTGCGGCGGCGGCTCGAACAGCCCCGAGCCGGTGCCGCCAGCGGCGGCCAACGAGGTGCCGGCATCGGCCACGGCCAGCGTGGCGGCCTACAGCGCCTACGCCGGGTCGATGCTGCCCGACGAGTCGGCCGCCCCCCTCGGCATGGCCAAGGTGACGGCCCCGACCAGCGAGACCGACGAGCCGATCGAGGTCAACTAAGACCTCGTCAAGCCCGCCCTGAGCCGCGCCAGCCCAAGCAGCTGGCGCGGCTTTTTCTTTGGCTGCGGTTCATGGCGATAGCTGCACCACCAGCCGCTCGGCAAGCAGCGCCGCGGCCTCGTCAAAGCCGATCGCCACGCCGATCGAGCGCAGGTCGACGGTCTTCAAGCCGGCATACCCGCAGGGGTCGATGCGCGTGAACGGTTCGAGGTCCATCGCCACGTTCAGCGCCACGCCGTGGTAGGCGCGGTGGTTGCTGACCTTGATGCCCAGTGCCGCGATCTTGCCCAGGCCGGCAAAGCGGTCACCAGCGGGTTCGGCCGGGGTCAGCGCGGTGTGTGAAAACGGGTCATCCAGACGCACATAGATGCCCGGCGCGCCGGCCACCCGGTGCCCGGTCACACCACAGGCGTGCAGCGTTTGCAGCACCGCGGTTTCCAGGCGAAAGACATACTCCTTGACGTAGAAACGCAGGCGCCGCAGGTCCACCAGCGGGTAGGCCACGATCTGGCCGGGGCCGTGGTACGTGACCTGCCCGCCGCGTGCGGTCTGCACCACCGGTATGGTGCCGGGCAGCAGCAAATGCGCCGCGCGCCCGGCCAGGCCCTGGGTGAATACCGGCTCATGCTCGACGAGCCAGAGCTGGTCTTCGGTATCGGGGCCGCGCGCCTCATTGAAGGCGCGCATCTCGGCCTCGATGCCGGCATAGGCGCGCCGGCCGAGGGGGTGGACTTGCATCGGCGCAAGTTTAGGGGCCGAGCGCCGAGCCGGCCACGGCGTCAGCCGTGGCGCCGGCCGGCACCAGCGTCAGGCCGTGATCGCGAGATTCACGTCGCCATGGGCAAAGAGCACGCCGCCGGTCTCGGTGCTGACACCTTCGTGACCCGTGCCCGCAGGCGCGAGCTGCCAGTCGCCGGGCAGCATCAAGACATCGTCGAGAAACACTTCACCGTCGACCATCAGGCACTCTTCGTCATGGCCATGGCGATGGCGCGGCACCAGCGCACCGGCGGTGGCGCGGTACAACATCGCCGCCAGCGGCCCGCGCTGCCAGAGCACGCGGCGCTCGATGCCCGGGGCATAGTCGTCCCAACCGCTGAGGGCGTCGATGACGACGTGCATCGCCGATTCGGCTGCGGGCGCGTCACCGGCCGCGGCGGCAGCCGACGCCTGATCCGGCATCGGCGCAACGCGCCAGTACACCAGCGCGCCAGTGTCGCTGCGCATCACCGGCGTCGGCGCGCCGACGGGCAGCGCCATGAAGTCGCGCGCGACCAGGTGCTGCGCGCCAAGGTGCAGCTCGCCGCGCAGCACCAGGCATTCGCGGTGCATCGTTTGCTGAGCCGCAACGCCAGCCCAGATGCCGTCGGCTATCAGCTCGATGATCTGCACTTGTCCGGGCTCGCCAGGGCGCAGCGCCAGCGTCGCATCGGCGTTGTAGAGCTCACGCGCGTGCACCCCGGGGGCCAGTTCACGGGCGCCAACTCTGGCCGAGCGCACGGTGGTGAAAACACGCGCCGCGTCAGCGCTGCGCGCGATGCGGTCGAACAGGCGTTGCCGCAAGCGGCCGTCGCCGTGGTCGGTGGGCTCGATCGTGGGACTATCTTCAGCTGCCTGCATGGCCGGCCCCCAGCGTATGGCGCATCTGCTGCAATGAACGCCGGATGATCGATTTGACGCTGCCCAGCGGCATCGCCGTCTGCGCCGCGATTTCGTCGTGCGTCAGGCCGCGCAAGAACGACAGCGATACCAACTGGCGCGCCTTCGGTTCGAGGCCTTCGAGCGCGCGCTGCACCGATTGTGCGTCACGCGCCTGCACCAACCGCGACTGCGGGCTGGCATCGTCAACGCCGGCAACGCTGTCGTCGTCAGGCATCTCGTCATGTTCAAAACGCTGCTCGCGACGCAGCGCGTCGATCGCCCGCGAGCGCGCCATCGCCAGCAGCCAGGTGATCGCCTTGCCGCGGCTGGCGTCAAAACGCGGCGCCTGGCGCCAGAGTTGCCAGAAAGTTTCTTCGACGACTTCTTCGCTCATGGCGTGGCGGCGTGTGATGCGCTGGACGACAGCAAAAACCCGCGCCGAGGTGGCGTCGTAGAGTGCCTCGATGGCACGCTCGTCGCGCTCGACGATGCGCTGGATCCATTCGGCAAGCTGGGCATCGTCGGCGGCGACGGGCAATGCCGGGGCGGCGACTTCTGCGGCCACCGGGTCGTGGGCGTCGCAGTCGACGCCGTCATGGTCGTCGTCGGCGCCGCTGTCACGGTTTTGAAGGTCGAGATCTGCATCGGGAACGGGGTCGTCGATTGAGTCTGGCGCGTCGCCGGCCCGTGCTTTGAGGGCCTCGGACGCGCCACCGCGTGCCAGGCGCAGCGCCGGCGACCTTGCCGCGGCGGCGTTCACCTCAGGCCTCCGGATTTTGAACCTGCGTCGTTTTGCATGACCGTTCGCATGACCGTTTGCATGACCGGCTCCCCCGCGATGGGCCGACATGGGCGCCACCAGCGGTCTACGCAGCGCTGCGGCAACGGGATGCAATCCAGAGCAACTTGCTCGGGATTGAACTCCACCCTTGTGCGTGGAAATGGGGCCGCGGGGCGCATCGGTAAGGGCGAGGTTATCGTTGTCGACTCAGGTGTTCCGACAGCAGACTAAAAACCAGACTCGATGCGTCCGATCTTCTCGACCCTGCGCTCGCCCGTGCTGCCGATCGTCGCCGGCGTGCGGCTCATGACCTTGCTCGCGACCCTGTTCGCGCAGCCGCTGGCGGCTGCGCCCAACGAACTCGAAACCCTCACGACCGCCTACGAGCGCGGTGACCATGACACCGCGCGCGCCGGTTTCGAGCGCCTGTCGCGCGCCGGCGTGCCCGCCGCAGACTACAACCTGGCGGTCATGCACCTGCGCAACGAATTGCCCGGTGCCAACCTGGACGAAGCGCGGCGCCTGATGCTGCGCGCCGCCGACGGCGGCTTTGTGACCGCGATGGTCGGCCTCGGCCAGCTTTACGAGACCGGCAACGGCGTCAAGCGCAACCTCGTCACGTCACACCAGTGGTACTTGAAAGCCGCCGCGGCTGGCAGTGTCGACGCGCAAGTGTCGGTGGCCACCGCGCACTACCTCGGCCGCGGCGCGGCCAAGGACCCGGCGCTGGCCGCGCGCTGGTACCTCGAAGCGGCCAAAGGTGGTGACGTCGGCGCGCAGTACCTGCTGGCGTCGATGTACGAGCAGGGCGACGGCGTCGATCGCGACCTGCGCCTGGCCCGTTACTGGTACGACATCGCAGCGCGCAACGGCGATGTCGCGGCGCCGGGCAAGGTCAAGGAAATCGACCTGAAGATGAGCTTGCAGCCGGGTTGAGGCGGGGATGAAAGCGTCTGAGCTAAAGCACCACCTTGACCATCGGGTGTGTGCTTAAGCAGCGGTAAAGCTCGTCGAGCTGTTCGCGGCTGGTCGCGGTGACGGTGACCGTGACGCCAAGATACTTGCCGCCGCTGCTGGCGCGGGTTTCGACGCTGGCTTCATCAAAGGCCGGGTCGAAGCGGCGCGCGACATGCACCACCGCCTGCACAAAACCGTCGACCTGCAAGCCCATGACCTTGATCGGGAAGGCGCTCGGGTACTCGATCAGCGAGTCTTCTTTGGGGATCGTCATGTCGATGACCCAAGCGACGCTGCAGACCGCATCAGATCGACTGCGTCAGCTTGGCGCGCTGATACGCCTCGTACAGCTTCGCATAGACCGGGCCGGGTTTGCCGCGCATCGCGCCATGGCCGACCGGTTCGCCGTCGATGCGCGTCACTGGCAGCACCTCTTTGGTCGCCGAACTGAGCAGCACCTCGTCGGCGGCCATCACGTCGGCCTCGGCGATCGGGCGCAGGTTGTAGGCAATGCCGCAGTCTTCGCACAACTCGCGCAGCAACTCGACCCGGATGCCTTCGAGCACATGCACGCTCTTCGGCGGGCCGAGCAGCGCGCCTTCGTGCACGATCCAGACGTTGCAGGCCGCGGCCTCGGTGAGATGGCCGTCGCGGAACATGATCGTCTCGGCGGCGCCGGCATCGGCCGAGACCTGCCGCGCCAGCACATTGCCGAGCAGCGAGATGCTCTTGATATCGCCGCGCTCCCAGCGGAAGTCTCGTGCCGTCACGCAGCTCACGCCTTGGTGCCGCTGCTCGGGTGTCGCCGGTTTCATCGGGTTGTTCATGATGAAGACGGTGGGCTCGATGCCCGCCGGCATGACATGGTCACGCAGCGCGACACCGCGGGTGACTTCGATGTAGACCAGTTGGTCGGCAATACCGGTCTGCTCGAACGTCGCCGCCACCAGCGGGCGGATGCGCTCGAGCCACTGCTCGCGGCTATAGGGGTTGTTGATGCGCACCTTGGCCAGGCCACGTTCGAGGCGGGCCATATGTTCGTCAAAACGAAACAGGCGCTGGCCGTAGACCGGGGCGACATCGTAGATGCCGTCACCGAAGATAAAACCGCGGTCGAGCACGCTGACCTTGGCTTCGTTGACGGGCATGAAGCTGCCGTTGAGGTAACACATCGAAGTTGGCAAAGCGATCGTCATGGCGGGCCTCTCAGGTCTGCTTGATCGTTGGCGTGAAGTTGAACGTGAACGTCGGCGGGAGCGTTGGTGGGGGCGTCGGTGGGGGCATCAAGGGCGTGGCAGCGACGAGGTTACTTGATCCACAGCCGGATCGAGTCCCAGGCGCGGCCCATCAGCCCGGCCAGCTCGACCGGCTCCTGCACCACCAGCGGCAGGCTCGCGATGGTCGCGCCGGCCGCGGTCTGGACCTTGATCGTGCCGACACGCTGCCCGGCGGCGAGTGGCGCGACCAGCGGGTCGGTGCGTTCAATCGTCGTTTTCATCGCCGCGCCGTCGCCCTTGGGCACGCTGACAAAAACCGCGCTGCCCCCGGCGCCGAGCTTGGCCTCAGGAGCACGGCCCTTCCACACCGGCACCGTGGCCACCGGCTTTGCGGCGTCGAACAGGCGCACCGCGTCCCAGGCCTGGTAACCCCAGTTGAGCAGTTTCTGGCTCTCGCTCGCCCGCGCTTCGCGCGACGCGGTGCCCAGCACGACGCTGAGTAGGCGCCGCTTGCCGTTGGGCATCTCTCGCGCGGCGCTGGCGACGAGGCAATAACCCGCGGCTTCGGTGTAGCCGGTTTTCATGCCGTCCACCGTCGGGTCGCGGCCGAGCAGCATGTTGCGGTTGTCCTGCGAGATGTTGTTGAACTTGAACTGCCGGATCGCGTAGTAGGCGTAGAAGTTCGGGTGCTCGGTGATGATCTTCGCGGCGATAAAAGCGACATCGCGCGCGGTGCTGTGATGGCCGGCTTCGGACAGCCCGGTGACGTTGCGGAACTGGGTGTTCTTCAGGCCCCAGGCCTGGGCCTGGCGGTTCATCATGGCGACAAAATTTTCCAGTGTGCCGCCCGCCGCTTCGGCAATCGCCACCGAGGCGTCGTTGCCACTCTGCACGATCATGCCCTTGAGCAGATCGTCGACTTTCGGCGTCATCGTGGTGTCGATGAACATCAGCGAGCCGCCGCCTTTGCGCTCTGACCAGGCGCGCAGTGAGACCGGCAGCGTCTGCTCCAGTGTGAGCTTCTTGTCGCGGACGGCATTGAAGGCGAGGTAGGCGGTCATCAGCTTGGTCAGGCTGGCCGGGTCGGCCGCGACATCGGCCTCGCGCTCGGCGAGCACCTGGTTGCTGGCCAGGTCAACCAGGATGTACTGGCGCGCGGCAATCTCTGGCGGCTGTGGCGCCTGGGCCCGGGCGGGGTTGAGACTGTTCGCAGCGAAAGCAACAGCAACAATAACAAGGCGCAGTCGGTTCATGGTGGAGTTTCAAATGCGGGCTGCGCTTGGCAAGCCCCGGGGTCAAGGTTTCTAAGTGGCTGTCGGCCGCGCATGCCAGGCGCCGACGACGATATTTTTCAGCAGCGTCTGCTGGCCGTGGAAAAAGTGCCCGGCACCGGGCACCACGGTGACCGGCAGCGCCTGCTGCCGTGCCCAGTCGAAGGTTGCCAACAGCGGCACGACCTCGTCGGCCTCGCCGTGGATGACCAGCGTATCCGCGGCCACCGCGGCGACCTCAAAAGTCTGCGTCGCCGGGCCGACGAGCACCAGGCGCTCGACCCGGGTGGCCGCGTTCACCGCCAATCGTGCCGCGGCCTGCGACGCGACATAGGCGCCGAATGAAAACCCGGCCAAAGCCAGCGGCGCCGCCGGGTCACGCACCGCAGCGATGACTGCCAGCGCGTCGTCGATTTCGCCACGGCCTTCGTCCCAGGCGCCGGCAGAAACACCGACGCCGCGGAAATTGAAGCGCACGGCGCGATAACCGAGTTGCAGAAACGCGCGCACCAGCGTCGCCACGACCTTGTGCTCCATGTTGCCGCCATGCACCGGGTGCGGATGGCAGACCACGGCGACGCCTCGCGGCGCGGAGTCGGTTGCCGTATGCAGCACCGCATCGATCAAGCCCGCCGGGCCCATGATCTGCCGGCGTTCGGTTTGCATGCCGCTCAGCGCCCGACCTCGGGGGCCAGCCGCAAACGTTCGACCGGCCGGCCGCCGACGAGGTGCGACTGCACGATCTCGTCGATATCGTGATCGTCGACGTAGGTGTACCAGACCTCTTCGGGGTAGACCACGATCACCGGCCCGCCGGCACAGCGGTCCAGGCAGCCGGCCTTGTTGACACGCACGCCGCCGGGCCCATTGAGGCCGAGCGACTTGACGCTTTTTTTGCAACGGTCCAGTGCGGCCTGCGGGTTGTGGCTGGCACAACATGCTTCACCACCATCGCGCTCGTTCAGGCAGAAAAAAACATGGTGTTTGTAATAACTCATGGCGGGATTGTAGAAGCCGGCCTTGGGCCGCCCACCCGCCGTGGTGCTTACTCGCGCCGCGCCAGCCGCGCCAGCAGCCAGGCGATCGCCGCATAGGGCCACAACCAGCCAACCCATTGCGCCATGCCGTGAAAACGGATGAAGCGGCCCTGCTCCCAGCCCTGCAGGCTGGCCGCGTAATAAGGGTCGGCCGGCGCCTGTGCGACCAGCACCACCAGCGCCGTCACCACCACCAGCCCGATCGCGGCGACCACCCGCGGCCCGGCAAGGCACAGCGCGGCCGCGAACAGGGTCGCCGCGGCCAGCGCCGGCAGCGTCGCCGGGGTCAGCCAGGCCAGGGCATGTTCGGGGCCGAAGTTCAAGGCCGTCGACAGCGTGGTCGCCAACAGCGCGATCAGCACCGCGCCGAGCACCATCACCAGCCGGCGCCACCCCGGCCGGGTGACGACGATCGCCAGCGTGGCTGGCGCGAGCAGGCCGAGCGCGACGCCCAAGCCTTCACGCGCAGCGGCCAGCGGCGCGGCGTCCGCCGAACCGGCCGGGCTGATCAGCTCCTGTAGGTCGTCGGCCCAGGGTGTGCAATCGACGGCCGCTTCGGCGAGCTCGCGCAATTGATCGAAGACCTGCCCGAGACCCAGCGGCACCGGCGCCGGGAACAGCAGCGCCACCGGCCACAGCACGAGCAAGGCCACGGCGCCCGCGCTGGCGGCGACAAACCAGCGCTCGCGCAGCGCGTGCCAGCGTTCGAGGATGCCCAGCGCCTGCAGCGCCCAGGCGAGCACAACACCGACCAGGGCCCCCGCCGAATTGAGCAGCCAGTCGCGCAACGACGGCACCCGGCTGGGCAGAAACTGCTGGGCGGTCTCGAGCGCAAACGACAGCGCACAAGGCCCCAGCAAGCCGATACCGAGCGCTGCCCCGAGGCTGCCACCAGTGCGCAGCACGGCCACAAACAGCAGCCCGCCCAGCGGCGCGTAACTCAGCAGGTTGGCCCATTGATCGAAGCGGCTGGTATGGCGCAACCAGGGCAGCGCAGCCAGTTCGACCAGGCTGATGCCCGGCGGCCAGCGCCAGCCGGCGAAGGGATACAGCGTCGCGTAAATCGCCAGCAACACATAGGCCAGCAAAAGCGGCACGGCCAGGCTGCGGTGTCGCTTCATCGGCGGTCGCCCTGACCTCGCATCAAAACGGCTTGACCACGACGAGGATCACGATCGCCGCAAAACCGAGCACCGAAACTTCGTTGAAGACGCGGTACCAGCGATGGCTGCGCCGGTTTGCCATCTGCTCAAAACTGCGCAGCAGGCCGCGGCAGACATGGTGATAGCCGATCGCACCGATCACCAGCAGCAGCTTGACATGCATCCAGCCCTGCCCGGCGCCCAGGCCGATGCCGTAAACCAGCCAGAGCACGACACCCAGCACGAGCGCCGGCACCATCAACAGGCTCGAAAAACGGTACAGCTTGCGCGCCATCAACAGCAGCCGCTCGCGTTCGGCGTGGCTGTCGGCCGGCACCATGGCCAGGTTGACAAACAGGCGCGGCAAATAAAACAGCCCGGCGAACCAACTCGCAACAAACACGATGTGGAAGGCCTTGACCCACAGCACAGTCTGATTCATGCGCGGGATTATGGGCAGGCCGGTACAGCGTCCGAAAATAGCGCGTCCAAAACACAGCGTCCAAAATGCGGCGCGCCAAAAAAGAGGCCCCAGCCGAAGCCGGGGCCAGCAAGCCTTATCGCTGTCATCACGCTAAGGCACCTGCTCAGGGAGGAAAAGCAGGGGACAACGGCCTCGCAGCTATCATCCAATTCCGACTCTAGCAGAGGGTTTTAGCTTTGTGAATAACGCTTTCGCTCGGTTTCCAGCGGCACGGCCCCGCCGCCTGCGGCGTGATGCGTTCACCCGCGACCTCGTTCGCGAGCATCTTCTGACCCCCCACGACCTGATCCTGCCGGTGTTCGTGCTCGACGGCAGCAACCAGACCCAGGATGTGGCCAGCATGCCCGGCGTACAGCGGCGCAGCGTCGACCGCCTGTTTGCCGTCGCCGAAGAATGTGTCGCACTCGGCATCCCGGTGCTGGCGCTGTTCCCGGTGATCGACACGGCGCTGAAAACTTCTGACGGCCGCGAGGCGCTGAACCCCGAAGGTCTGGTGCCGCGCGCCGTGCGCGCGTTGAAGCAGCGATTCCCGCAACTTGGGATCCTGACCGACGTCG
>JANOKR010000265.1:0-5546 GCA_031419315.1 Betaproteobacteria bacterium | reverse complement strand
GCCTAAGCTTTCAAGTCAGCAGCAAGATCGACAGCCGCACGATCCTCGACCAGATGGGCGCCGAGGCCCTGCTCGGCCAGGGCGACATGCTCTACCTCACCCCCGGCGGCGGCCTGCCGGTGCGGGTGCATGGCGCTTTTGTCAGCGACGAAGAAGTCCACCGCGTCGTCGAATATCTCAAGAGCCAGGGCGCGCCGAACTATATCGAAGGCATCCTCGAAGGCGGCACGCTCGACGACGACGGCGCTGCGGCCGGCGAGGGCGGTGCCGGCGGTGGCGAAGCCGACCCGATGTACGACCAGGCGGTGGCGATCGTGCTGCAGCACCGGCGCGCGTCGATCTCGCTGGTGCAGCGCCATTTGCGCATCGGCTACAACCGCGCCGCGCGGCAGCTTGAGCAGATGGAGCAGTCGGGCATGGTCTCGTCGATGTCGAGCAATGGCAACCGCGACATCCTGGTGCCGGTGAGGGCTGAATGAGCGCGCAGAAAACCTGGGTCCGTCTGATCGGCTTTGTTGGCGTGCGCGGTGTGCTGGGCGTCGCGCTGATGCTGACCTGTTCAACCGCCACCGCCGACGCGCTCGAAGCGCTGCGCGATTTTGTCCGTGACGGCAAAAGCGGCCGCGGCAATTTCACGCAAACGGTGACCTCGGCCGACGGCGCGCGCAAAAAAGTATCCAGCGGCAGCTTCGAGTTTTTGCGACCGAACCGCTTTCGATTTCAGTACAACAAACCCTTCGAACAACTCATCGTTGCCGACGGTGTGAAGGTCTGGATCTTCGATGCCGACCTGAACCAGGCCAGCTCGCGCAAGATCACGCAGGCGCTGGGTTCGACGCCAGCGTCGATCCTTGCCGGCGGCGCGATCGAAAAGGACTTTGACCTCGCTGCGCAGCCTTCGCGCGACGGCCTCGACTGGGCCCTGGCGACACCGAAGATCAAGGACGGCACGATCCAGTCGATGCGCATCGGCTTTCGTGGCAAGGAGCTGGCGGCGATCGACATCGCCGACGGTTTTGGCCAGCGCTCGTTGTTGCAGTTCAGCGCCTTCGCTGCCAATGTGAATATCGCTGCCGACCGTTTCAGCTTCACGCCGCCGGCTGGCGCCGACGTTATCGAGCAGTGAGGTCGGGGTGGCCAGCGACTCGCTCTTCGACGACGCGGCGCGTGGTGGTGCCGCGACCGCCGCGACGGCTGCCGCAACCGCAGCGCGCTTGAGCAGCGCACCGCTGGCCGAGCGCCTGCGCCCGCGCACGCTGGACGAAGTTGTCGGCCAGCCGCATCTGCTGGGCCCCGGCAAACCGCTGCGCGTGGCCTTTGAATCCGGCCGGCTGCATTCGATGATCCTGTGGGGCCCGCCGGGGGTCGGCAAGACCACACTCGCGCGGCTGGTCGCCGGCGCGTTCGACGCGCAGTTCATCGTGCTCTCGGCGGTGCTGGCGGGCGTGAAAGACATCCGCGAGGCGGTGGAGAGGGCCCACGCGGCGCGGTCATCCGCCAGCACCACCGGCCGCGCCACGATCGTCTTCGTCGACGAGGTGCACCGCTTCAACAAGGCGCAGCAGGACGCGTTTTTGCCGCATGTCGAATCGGGGCTTTTCACCTTCATCGGCGCGACCACCGAAAACCCGTCGTTCGAGGTCAATTCGGCCTTGCTGTCGCGGGCGACGGTGCATGTGCTCAAGAGCCTCGAAGACAACGAGCTGGGGGAGTTGCTCGACCGCGCCCGGGTAATGCTCGACGCGCCGCCGCTGGCCAACGCCGCACGTCAGCGGCTGGTCGCCCATGCCGATGGCGATGCACGCCGGCTGCTCAATGCCTACGAAAACGCCGTCGCTGCCGCCGGCGCGGCCGTCGAGATCGACGAAGCCGTGCTCGAAAAAGCGCTTGGCGAGATGCTGCGCCGCTACGACAAGGGCGGCGACCAGTTCTACGACTCGATCTCGGCGCTGCACAAATCGGTGCGCGGCTCCGATCCCGACGCTGCGCTGTATTGGCTGGTACGCATGCTCGATGGCGGCGCCGACCCGCGATATCTGGTGCGCCGCATGCTGCGCATGGCCAGCGAAGATATCGGCTTGGCCGACCCGCGAGCACTGCGCATGACGCTCGACGCCGCCGAGGTCTACGAACGCCTGGGTTCGCCCGAAGGTGAGCTCGCGATTGCGCAGGCGCTGGTCTATCTGGCGATGGCGCCGAAGTCCAACGCCGTTTACAGCGCCTGGAACGCCGCCCGTGCCTTTGTCAAACAGGACAGCAGCCGCCCGGTGCCCGAGCGCCTGCGCAATGCGCCGACGCGGTTGATGAAGGACCTCGGTTTTGGCAAGGGTTATCGCTACGCCCACGACGAGGCCGGCGGCTTTGCTGCCGGCGAAAGTTACCTGCCCGACGGCATGCCCGAACAGCGTTTCTACGCACCCGTGCCACGTGGCCTGGAGATCCGCATCGGCGAGCGGCTGGCCGAACTTCGGGCGGCAAACGCGCGCGAGCCTTCGGCGATTTCCGCGTCCGCCGACAGGGTGTAAGCCCGCCCCCGCGGCGCTGTGAGGCGCACCTAAACTTGGGTGGTACGCCGCGTGCAAGCCCATCTGCAGCGCGGCCTCTTTCCGAATGCAGCGCTAAAGGCCCACCACGATGGAAACCTTCTTTCAGCAAATCATCAACGGCCTCGTGCTGGGCAGCATGTATGCGCTGGTCGCCCTGGGCTACACGATGGTCTACGGCATCATCAACCTGATCAACTTCGCACACGGTGAAGTGCTGATGGTCGGCGCGCTGACGAGCTGGACGGTGGTCAGCGCGCTGGCGTCCACCGGCCTGCCCGGCTGGCTCTTGATGCTGATTTCGCTGGTGGCGGCGATCGTGGTCTGCTCGGTGCTCAACTTTGCGATCGAGAAGATCGCCTACCGACCTTTGCGCAACGCACCCCGATTGGCGCCGCTGATCACCGCGATGGGCATGAGCCTGCTGCTGCAGACGCTGGCGATGATCGTCTGGGAGCCGAACCCCAAGGCCTACCCGATCCTGCTGCCGTCTGAGCCAATCAACCTCGGCGGCCCTGTGATCAGCGTCGTGCAGATCATCATCCTGGTCAGTACCGCGGTGATCCTGGCCAGCCTGATGTGGCTGGTCAACAAAACCAAACTCGGCCGCGCGATGCGCGCCACTGCCGAGAACCCGCGCGTGGCCGCGCTGATGGGCGTGCGGCCGGACATGGTCATCTCGGCGACCTTCATCATCGGAGCGGTGCTCGCCGCGGTGGCCGGCGTGATGTGGGCCGCGAACTACGGCACCGTGCAGCATTCGATGGGCTTCATGCCCGGGCTCAAGGCCTTCACGGCGGCGGTGCTGGGCGGCATCGGCAACCTCGCCGGGGCGATGGTCGGCGGCGTGCTGCTGGGCTTGATCGAAGCCATCGGCGCCGGTTACCTCGGTGACCTCACCGGCGGCGTGCTCGGCAGCCACTACGCCGACATCTTTGCCTTCGTGGCGCTGATCCTGGTGCTGACGCTGCGACCGTCGGGACTGCTTGGCGAACGTGTCGCTGACCGAGCTTGACGGAGGCCCGATCATGGAACAACGCAACAAAATCGTCGTCTTCCTGATTGCGGCGCTGGCACTCATCGCGCTGCCTTTGCTGATTCAATCCGTTGGCAACGTGTACAACGTTGGCACCCAGGGTTGGATCCGCATCCTGGCGCTGGCGCTGCTGTACGTGCTGCTGGCACTCGGCCTGAACATCGTGGTCGGTTATGCCGGCCTGCTCGACCTCGGGTTTGTCGCTTTCTACGCGGTCGGCGCCTACATGTACGCGCTGCTCGCGTCGCCGCACTTGATGGAAACCTTCCCGGCGCTGAAGTCGATCCTGCCCGGTGGTCTGCACGCACCGATCTGGTTGGTGATCCCGCTGGCGGCGGTGCTCGCAGCACTCGCCGGCGCGGTACTCGGTGCACCAACACTCAAGCTGCGTGGTGACTACCTGGCGATCGTCACGCTGGGTTTTGGCGAAATCATCCGCGTGTTCCTGAACAACCTCGAACATCCGGTCAATATCACCAACGGCCCGCGCGGGCTCGACCGCATCGACTCGATGAATCTGTTCGGCTTCAGCTTCGGCAAGGCGATCGAGATCGGCAGCTTCAAGATCCCGCCGGTGACGCTGTACTACTACCTCTTCCTGACGCTGGTGGTCGTCAGCGTGATCATCTGCCACCGGCTCGAGATCTCGCGCATCGGCCGCGCCTGGATGGCGATCCGCGAAGACGAAATCGCGGCCAAGGCGATGGGCATCAATACGCGCAACATGAAGCTGCTCGCGTTTGCGATGGGCGCCGGGTTCGGCGGCGTTGCGGGCTCGATGTTCGCGGCCTTCCAGGGCTTCGTTTCGCCGGAATCGTTCAGCCTGATGGAAAGCGTGATGATCGTGGCGATGGTCGTGCTGGGTGGCATCGGGCATCTGCCGGGGGTCATCCTCGGTGCGCTGATGCTGGCGGCCCTGCCCGAGGTGCTGCGCTACATCGCCGGTGACTTGCAGAACATGACCGGCGGCCGCCTCGACGCGGCGATCCTGCGCCAGTTGTTGATCGCGCTGGCGATGATCATCATCATGCTCATGCGCCCGCGCGGCCTGTGGCCTTCACCCGAACATGGCAAGGCGGCACCGGCGCCGCTGCCGGTGAAGTGAGCCGAGGCGCACCATGACCACCGTTTTGAAAGTCTCCGGTGTCTCCAAGCGCTTCGGCGGCCTGCAAGCGCTCAGCGATGTCGGCATCCACATCGAGCAGGGCCAGGTCTACGGCCTGATCGGCCCCAACGGCGCTGGCAAGACCACTTTTTTCAATGTGCTCACCGGCCTGTACACACCCGACTCGGGCTCGTTCGAACTCGGCGGCGAGCCCTACAAACCCGAGGCGGTGCACGAAGTCGCCAAAGCCGGCATCGCGCGCACGTTCCAGAATATCCGGCTCTTCGCCGAGATGACGGCACTCGAAAACGTCATGGTCGGGCGCCATGTGCGCACCCACTCGGGCCTCTTTGGCGCGGTCTTTCGCACCGCTGGGTTCAAGCGCGAGGAGCGCGAGATCACCGACCGCGCACGTGAACTGCTGGCCTATGTCGGCATCGAAAAGTACGCCGACTTCAAAGCCCGCACACTGAGCTACGGCGACCAGCGTCGGCTGGAGATCGCGCGTGCGCTGGCCACCGACCCGAAACTGATCGCGCTGGATGAACCCGCCGCCGGCATGAACGCCACCGAGAAGGTCGTGCTGCGCGAACTCATCGACCGCATCCGCAACGACAAGCGCACGATCCTGCTCATCGAACATGACGTGAAGCTGGTGATGGGACTGTGCGACCGCGTCACCGTGCTCGACTACGGCAAGCAGATTGCCGAAGGCACGCCGTACGACGTGCAGCGCAACGACAAGGTGATCGAGGCCTACCTCGGCGCCGGGCACAAGGCGCACTAGACATGACTAAACCCACTTTCCTCAAAGTGAGCAACCTGATGGTCGCCTTCGGAGGCATCCAGGCGGTAAAGGGTG
>JANOKR010000264.1:0-5497 GCA_031419315.1 Betaproteobacteria bacterium | reverse complement strand
AGCAGCGGCAGCAGGCGGAACACCTGGTAGTCGAAGTTGTCTTCGATGCGCAGCGAGGAGCGCCATTCGTTGAATGCCGCCAGCGCGCGCGGGCCGTCGCCCAGCGCGGCGCTCAGCACGCGTTGCTGCTCAAGGGTCGGGAACAGACCGGGCTGGGAAAACTCGGCCGGCTCGGTGGCGGCAGTGGTGTTCATGCGGGCCCCAGGGCCGCGGCAGCACTTGCTTGTTGGGCCCGCTTGTGGTCGATCGACGCCTTCAGCGCGCGCAGGTAGTCGCCGTGGCCAGGTGCCTGGCGCAACATCGTATTGTTGCCGTGGATGCGGCGTCGCATGCTGGTGTATTGAATCTGTTCGATGACCAGCGGCACCGCTTGCGCGCGCGATACCCACTCGATCATTTCGCCGACCTTGAGCCCGGTGTCGAACAAGCCGGCGCGCATGAACGAAGCCCGGCGCGCCAGCAGGGTGCCGGCAAACCGCGCATCCGCCGGCGCGGCGTCGAAGGGCAGGCGCGCCCGCGCCGCGGCATCGAGCTCGGCGCTGTGAAACTGCTCGAGACGGCCGAATACGATATCGGTTGACGGGGCTTGTGCAAAGCGCGCCAGCCGCGCGGCCAGGCTGCCCGCGGTCCAGACGTCGTCGGCGTCAAGAAAGGCGAGCCAGTCGGCACGCGATCTCTGGATGCCGGCATTGCGTGCCGCGGCGATGCCGGCGTTGGCTTGGGTTTGCAGTTGCACCCGCGCGCCGTAGGGCCGCGCCACCGCGGCGCAATCGTCGGTCGAGCCGTCATCGATGAGGATCACCTGCAAGCCGGGCTGGCCTTGCGCAAAGACGCTGTCCAGCGCCTGGCCGAGAAAACGCGCCGCGTTGTAGCAAGGGATGACGACATCGATCGTCGTCGCCGCAGCCGGGGCCGGGGCGATCACGCAGCCGGCCCGGTGAGCCGCATCGGCCAGCCTTCGTCGGCGACGTCGTGGATCGGGTCCAGCATCAGCAGGTCTTTCATGTCGGTGTAGGCATTCATCTGCGGGCTGCCGTACGGCGCGCGCTGTGACGGCGGCGGGGGCGGCGTGCCGGTGACCGCGGCTGCGCTTGCAGCATCCGCGGCGCGCACCAGGCCGTTGCTGCGCAGCGACTCGATGAAGCCTGACAAATCGGCTTCGATCTGCGCGGCCGAGGCGTCAAAGGACTGCCCCAACACACCAGCGATGGCAGCGCTGTCCATGCCTAGTTCGAGACAGGACCAGGCCACCGCGCCGCTGCCGGTACTGCTGAAATAATGGCCGGTGGCCAGGTTCATGACCACGAGCTCGTCGTCGATGACTTCGCTGACGACACTCGGGGTGTCGACGACCCAGGTGGAGTTATTCATGTTCAAGTGCCCCTGACGATTCTTGTGACAAACATGTGAATCGCGATGGTAAAAGTTGCCATGCAATCAGACGCGGAATTAGTTGGCGCCAGACCGGTTCTACGCCTGTGGAATGCCCGCCTGCACCTGGGTGAGACCCCGATCTGGGCGCCCGCAGATGCGGGGGTGCAGTTCATCGACGGCCTGCGTGGTGAGCTGCTCGGCTGCACGCCGCGCGGCGCCACGCGCCGCCGCCGCCAGGTCGCACCGGAGCTCGGTTTTGCCGCCCTCGCCGATGCCGGCCGGCTCGTATTGGGGGTTGGCACCGAACTCGTGCTGGCTACCGCCGACGGCTCCCGAATCCGCGCGCTGGGCCAGGCCCCGGGCGACGCAAAAAAGCTGCGCCTCAATGACGCTGGCGCTGACACCGCCGGCCGGCTGTGGACCGGCACGATGTGCCGCCAGGGCCGCGATGCGATCGGCGCGCTGTACCGGCGCGAGCCCGGCGGTGATCTGTGCATGATCGACGACGGCTACACGATCCCGAACGGCTTTGCCTTCGACCGCGCCGGGCGCACGGTCTACGTCGCCGACTCACCGCGGCAGACCGTCTACACCTACGATCTCGATGCCCAGGGACTGCCCCGGCACAAGCGGGTCTTTTTTGCCTGGTCAGATGTGGCACGCGGTTATCCCGACGGCATGGCCGTCGATGCCGAAGACCACTTGTGGATCGCGTTTTACGGCGGCGCCTGCCTGCGCCGGTTCCGGCCCGACGGCAGCATCGAACGCGAGTTGCCGATACCCGATCAGAACGTCACTGCCTGCGCCTTTGGCGGCACCGAATTGCGCACCCTGTTCGTGACCACCTCTGGCGACCCGCGCGCGCGCTGGTGGCGGCCCTGGTTGCGTGGCGGTTCGCTCTACGCCGTCGATCCTGGTGTCGCCGGGCTGCCGGTGCCTCTGGTGCGCGTTGGTGCGTACGGCGAAGCGCCGGCCGAATCACAAGTCGACGCGCCGACCTAGTCGTAGACCTCGGCCGCAGGATCGGTGGCTTCGAGTTCGTAGCTCGCCGCGAGCATCGCCAGGCGGCCGATGACGCCGTACATGTAGAAGCGGTTCGGCGCACTCGCGCCGGGTTTGTCGCCCGGGCGCGGCAGGCGGTGGCTTTCGGCAAAGGCCAGCGGCACGTAGCTCGACCCTGGCGCGCTGAGGTTTTCGTCGACGCCGCGTTCGGCATGGACGCGGTAGAAGCCACCGACGACATAACGGTCGATCATGTAGACCACTGGCTCGGCGACGGCATCGTTCATGCGCTCGCAGGTCGGCACGCCCTCCTGGATGATGACTTCGGTGACCGGCGCGGCGTCCTTGTCGAAGCCCATCTTTTCCTGCGCGTGCAGGTGCAGGTCGTCGAGCTGGCGGATGTCACGCACCGTCATCAGGCCCATGCCGCGGCTGCCGTCGTCGGCCTTGACGACGACGAAGGGTTTTTCGCCGATGCCAAATTCCTTGTACTTGCGGCGCAGCCTGGTCAGCAGCGCGTCGGTGTGGCTGCGCACGCAGTCCAGGCCGGCAGGCTGGTCAAAATTCACCTCGCCGCAGCGGTCGTACATCGGGTTGATCAACCAGGGGTCGATGCCGAGCAGCTTGGCAAATTTTTTCGCCAACTCTTCGTAGCTGCGGAAGTGCCGGCTCTTGCGCCGCACTGACCAGCCGGCATGCAGCGGCGGCAGCAAAAACTGCTCGTGCAGATGTTGCAATGAACGCGGCACGCCAGCGCGCAGATCGCTGTTGATCAGGATCGTGCAGGGATCAAAATGTTTCAGGCCCAACCGGCCACGATGGCGCACCAGCGGCTCCAAAGTCAACTCGCTGCCGTCGGGCAGATTCACCTTTGTCGCTGCGGTGATCTGCGGGTCGAGCGTGCCCAGGCGCACGTTCAGGCCGGCCTGGTGGAAGATGCGCACCAGGCGCTGCACATTGGCGAGATAAAAGCTGTTGCGCGCTGCCGGCTCGGGGATCAGCAACAGGTTCTTCGCCTCGGGGCAGATCTTCTCGATCGCCGCCATCGCCGCCTGCACCGCCAGCGGCAACATCTCGGGCGTCAGGTTCTGGAAGCCGCCAGGGAACAGGTCGGTGTCCACCGGTGCGAGCTTGAAGCCGGCATTGCGGATATCGACGGCGCAATAAAACGGCGGCGTGTGCTCCATCCATTCAAGGCGGAACCAGCGCTCGATCGCCGGCATCGATTCGAGGATGCGCTGCTCGAGCTCGTTGATCGGGCCGGTGAGTGCGGAGGTGAGGTGCGGAACCATCGCGTGATGATAGGGCCGGCGCATGAAAAAGGCCGCCCGCAGGCGGCCTTGGTGATGACAGCGAGTGAGCTTGTTATTTGCTGTACGCCGTCTCGCCATGCGACGTGATATCCAGCCCTTCGCGTTCGTCTTCTTCGGCCACGCGCAGGCCGACGACGAGATCGACGAGCTTGAAGGCGATGAAGGCCACGACACCCGAGATCAGCACCGTGAAGAAGATGCCCTGGGCCTGGATCCAGACCTGGTTGCCGATGCCACCCCATTCGCCGCATTTGTCGGTGACGTAGTTGCAGATGCCGGTGCCGCCCAGGCTCGGTGCGGCAAAGACGCCGGTGAGCAGCGCGCCGGTGATGCCACCGACCCCGTGCACGCCGAAGACATCGAGCGAATCGTCGGCGCCGAGCAGCTTCTTCAACCCGCTCACACCCCACAGGCACAAGACACCGGCGATGAGGCCGATCACGAGGGCGCCGCCGACGCCGACAAAACCGCAGGCCGGGGTGATCGCGACGAGGCCGGCGACGGCGCCCGACGCTGCACCGAGCATCGAGGCCTTGCCCTTCATCAGCGACTCCGCAGCCGTCCAAGACAGCGTGGCGGCCGCGGTGGCGACGATGGTGTTGATGAACGCCAGCGCGGCCAGCCCGTTGGCTTCGAGGTTCGATCCGGCGTTGAAGCCGAACCAGCCGACCCACAGCAGCGAGGCGCCGACCATCGTCAGCGTCAGGCTGTGCGGGGTCATCGATTCACGGCCGTAGCCGATGCGCTTGCCGATCATGTAGGCACCCACCAGGCCGGCGACCGCAGCGTTGATGTGCACGACGGTGCCGCCGGCAAAGTCGAGCGCGCCCTTGGCCCACATGTAGCCGGCTGCGGCGGTGACGGTTTCGAGCGCCTTTTCGCTGGTGATCGCGTCCGGGCCGTCCCAGTACCAGACCATATGCGCGATCGGCAGGTAGGCGAACGTGAACCACAGCACCGAGAACATCAACACCGCCGAGAACTTCATGCGCTCGGCGAAGGCGCCGACGATGAGCGCGGTGGTGATCGCGGCGAAGGTGCCCTGGAAAGCGACGAAGGTCAGCTCCGGGATGTAGACCCCCTTGCTGAACGTGGCCGCCACCGATTCAGGCGTGATGCCTTTGAGGAAGATCTTGTCGAGCACACCAAAAAACGGGTTGCCCGCGGTGAAGGCCAGCGTGTAGCCGTAGACCACCCACAGCACCGAGATCAGCGAGAAGATCATGAAGACCTGCATCAGCACGCTGAGCATGTTTTTGCTGCGTACCAGGCCGCCATAGAACAGCGCCAGGCCGGGGATCGTCATCAGGATCACGAGCGCCGTGGCGATCGTCATGAAGGCCGTATCGCCCTTGTTCGGCACCGGGGTCGATGCGGCTGCGGCGGGGGCGGCTGCAGCGGATGCGGCCGCAGCGGGTGCGGCAACTGCCGGTGCGCTGTCGGCCGCGGCGGAAGCGGCTGGCGCGGCCGCGGCCGGTGCCGAAGCAGCGCCCTGCGCCAGCGCGCCGGCGCTGAAGCCGAACGCCGCCAGGCCCAGCGCCAGGGAGGCAATGAGATATTTCATCGTGGGTGTCTCGTTGGAGTGTTGTTGCGTCGGGGTGGGTGCAGCGGGGTGCGACTACAGCGCGTCCTTGCCGGTTTCGCCGGTGCGGATGCGGACCACCTGCTCGAGCGGGCAGACAAAGATCTTGCCGTCGCCGATCTTGCCGGTGCGCGCCGAGGCTTCGATGGCCTCGATGACGCGGTCGACGAGGGCATCGTCGACGGCGGCTTCGATCTTCACCTTGGGCAAGAAGTCGACGACATAT
>JANOKR010000263.1:0-6417 GCA_031419315.1 Betaproteobacteria bacterium | reverse complement strand
CCCGCGGCGTGGCCGAGGCTGTCGTTGAGCTTCTTGAAATTGTCGATATCGATGAGGCCGATGGAAAGCTGCCCCGCGGCCGCGCCGCCGCGCTCCAGGCGGGCAGATTCGTTTTCGAACGCGATTTGCAGGCCCCGCCGGTTGGCGACCTTGGTCAATGCGTCGGTCGAGACCTCGTCGGACAGGCGACGCAGCTCGAGCTCGAGGGTCTGGACCTTGCTCTGCAATTCGGCCGCGCGCGACGTTTCTTGCGACAGCCGCGCCCGGGTACCGCCGACAAGCTGCTGCACGGCATGGGTGTCCTCGACCATGGTGCGCACGACGTCGGCGAGTCCTTCGAGGGTATCGGCGCGGCCGATCGCCTGGGCATGCTGGCCGACCTGGCTCTCGAAGCGACCGGTCTGCTCTTCAAGCACCGCCAGATCACCGAGCAGGCGCGGAATCAGGGCGCGCAAGGCGTCGCGAGCGGCATCGCGCTCGGCGCGTACACGCTGCTGGCGAACACGCGCTTCGGCGAGCAGCTCGCTGGCGACGCGCACGCTGCGGGCGTTGATGCCTTCGGCCAGCCGCGACCGCATCAGCTCGGCCTGGCCGCGCGCCCAACTGTCGTCTTCCGACAGCTCGGTCAGACCATCGCTGAGGCTGGCGCAGAGCGCGCCAAGTTCGTCCAGCAGATGCTGGCGATGCGCGAGCAGTCGGCGCGAGCGGTCGCAGACCGACTCGATATCGCGCGCGACTTCGGCCGTCGCGCCTTCGGTTTGAATGCGCTGGACCAGCTGCGCCAGTTGATCGGCGAGTTCGACCGCGCGTGGCTCCTCGGCTGGCAAAGCCGCGCGCACGGTGCTTTCCAGGCTCGCCACCAAGGGCGGCCAGTGGCTGGGGGATGGTGGTGATGAATGCGCCGGCGCAGTTGCCGCAGTTGCAGGCGATGCCGCCACCACTGCGTCAGTCGCAGCGGACGCAGCCCCCCGCTCGTCGGCGTCCGGCGTGTCGCTGGCCACCACCTCCACCGCGCCGCTCGCCGCGGCGCTGGGGTCGGTGTCCCACGACGCGAGAAGCGGCTCCAGGCGCTGGCGCAGGCGCTGCATGTCGCTGCGGTTGGCGGCGATGACACGCCGCACGCTGTCCTTGCGCCGGCCATTGGTCCATTCGCGGCTGCCACCTTCGAGGCCGCGCACCAGCTTCTCGAGCAGCGCAGCCCAGGCCTTGGACTGTTCGGCCGGGTTGTGCGTGGCCGCTGGGCTGGCGCCCGGCATGGCGCTAGCTGACGCGCCCGACGGCGGCGCGTGGGTCGGCAGCGCGTTCGAGTTCGCTGGCCTGGCCGATCCACACCGCCTTGCGTGGCAGCACGGTCTGCGACAGCCAGGTCTCGATATCGTCGGGCGGGATCGGCCGGCTGAACAAAAACCCCTGCATCACGCCGCAGCCCAGGCGGTGCAGGACTTCCATCTGGCGCAGGTTCTCGACACCCTCGGCAATGACCCGCAGGCCGAGCGAGCGCGCCAGCGCAATGATCGCAGTGACCACCGCCGAGCTTTGTGGCGTGATACCCAGATCGCGGATGAAACTGCGGTCGATCTTCAACTCCGAGATCGGCAGCGTCGTGAGATACGCCAGCGACGAATAGCCGGTGCCGAAGTCGTCGATCGAAATCTCGACGCCGATTTCGTTGAGCCGGTGCAGTGCCGGGATGACCTCTTGCAAGTCCTTCATGAGCCCGGTTTCGGTGATCTCGAGCTGGATCGATCGGTGCGGCACGCCGTAGGTCGACACCGACTGGTGGATATGTTCGACCAGGTCCGAGCGCTCGAAGAGCCGGCTCGGCAGGTTGACCGCGATCGAATCGGCAAAGCCAAAACTCGTCTGCCAGACCTTGGCCTGGCGCGCCGCTTCGCGCACCGCCCATTCCGACAGCGGCGTGATGAGGCCGGTTTCTTCGGCCAGCGGGATGAAGTCGCCCGGCGGCACGAGCTGGCTGCCGCGCTGCCAGCGCATCAGGGCTTCGGCGCCGACCATCTTGGCCGCACGCACATCGACCTTGGGCTGGTAGTGCAAGACCAGTTCGTTGCGTTCGATGGCCTTGTGCAGCGCACTTTCAAGCTCGAGTTTTTCGCGGCCACGGCCGGCGAGCTGCGGCGCGTACACCGCCGATGCGTTGCGCCCCGAAGCCTTGACCGAGTACATCGCGACATCGGAATTGCGCATCAGGTCGACGACCGAAAGGCCGTCGCGCGGGAACACCGAGATGCCCACGCTGGCGGTCACAAAACATTCCTGGCCGCCGACCAGGATCGGCTCGCGCATGGCGTCCAGGATGCGCTGCGCGACACGTTCGGCATCGCGGTCGTCGGCGACTTCGGGCAGCAGCGCGACAAACTCGTCGCCGCCGAGGCGGCCGACTGCCTCGAGGCTGCGATGGGTGCGCGCGCCGGCACCTTCGAGCGTGCCCTCGAGCACCTGGTCGCTGTGCCTGACACAGCCGCGCAGGCGCAGCGAGACTTCGCCGAGCAACTCGTCACCGGCGGCATGGCCGAGGGTGTCATTGATGACCTTGAAACGATCCAGGTCGATCAGCAGGAGCGCACATTGGTGGCCCATGCGCCGGGCATGGTCGAGCGCACGTTCGGTGCGCCAGATCAGCTGGCGCCGGTTCGGCAGGCCGGTCAGCGCATCAAAATTGGCCAAATGGCGGATCTTGTCTTCGGCGGTGCGGCGGTCGGTCACGTCCTGCACGATGCCGGTGTAGCCGCAGCTCAGGCCATGTTCGTTGAACTCGGGTTCGGCCTCGACATGCACGATGCGGCGGCGCCCGTCGGCCAGCGACACCGGCAGGTCGGTGGCGAGCACCGAGCCGTACTGGCGCACATCGGACAGCATGCGCACCAGCGCGCGCCGGTCGTCGCGGTGCACCATGCGCAGCAGGGTCGCCAGCGACAGCGCGCCATCGATGCCGATGCCAAAAACACGCAGCGCCTCGGGCGACATCTCCAACGCGCCGGAGGCCATCGCTTCGGTCGGGCGCCACTCGAAGCTGCCCATGCGCGCGAGATCCTGGGCGCGCGCCAGCTTGGCCTTGCTGCGCTCGAGTTCGACCCGCGTGCGCGACGCCCGCAGCAAGTAACGCAGGCGCCCGGCGAGCAGGCTCCACTGGGTGGCTTTGACAAAAAAGTCGGTGGCGCCGGCCTGGTAGGCGCGCGTAATCGAGGCGTCGTCTTCAAGACCGGTGAGCATCAGCACCGGCACCTGCTCGAGGCCGGGCATGCGGCGCAATCGGGTGCAGGTCTCGAAGCCGTCCAGCCCGGGCATCATGGCGTCAAGCACGATGATGTCGGGCGACCAGGTCGACAGCAGCTCCAGGGCCGCCTCGCCGCCGCCGACTTCGGTGATGCTGAATCCGCGCTCGCGCAACGCAATCGCGGTCAGCAGCAGATTCACTTCGTCGTCGTCGACGAGCAGCACCGACGGCGCCGGGCCTTCGGTGGCATCGGGGAAACTGGGGAACTGGGTCACGCCGGTTGGGAGGGTTTGCCGAGCATAGCCCGAACCGCCGCCGCGACGCGCTGACTCTCCTGCGCCATCAGGTCGAGCTTGGCCTCGATGTCGCCGGGGTCGGCGTCGCGGACATGCTGCTCGACAGCCTTGCAGCTCTGCGCAAAAGCCAGCGCGCCGATGCTGGCCGACGACGAATACAGCGTGTGCGCAACATGCCGCAGGGCCGGCCGGTCGCTGCCGCTGCGCGCCTGAGCAAACTGCGCCATCAACCGGGCCAGCGAGCCGTCATAGGTCTGCAACACCCGCTGCAGCACACCGCTGCGGCCCGACGGGTCGAGCTCGCGCAGCTTGTTCAGCGCCTGCTCGTCGAGCACGAGCGGCGGCACTGCCTGATCGGGCGTCGGCGCCGGGCTCATCGGGTGCAGCAGTCAGTTCGGCGCGAACCGGCCGCGCCTTGGGCACTGAATGGGCTCATCGGATCATTCTCCAGGACGCCCGCGGCAGGTCAAGGGCATTGATCTGGCCCGCAGACCGCCTTGTTTTCGGCTTCGGACCGGAGAAACTTGACCCCCACCTCGACCGCGACATCGACCGCGACATCAACCACGAGGCCTGACACCAGCCGGCTGCTGCTGGATGCTCCTTACAATCGTGCCAATGGTTGTTGGCAGCGCTGAACTCGGCCCCTGGTTCTTTGCCAGCGTGGCCCTCGTGATCGTCTCGGTGTTGGCCTACCGGCTCGGCCGTCGCAGCGCCGAAGCAGGCGCCGCAACCGCACCGCCACAGGCTGCAGCCGAGCGTGAAATGCCGCCGCTGCAAGCGGTGCCCGCGGCCGACACCGACACCGACCCCGGCACCGGCACCAGGCCCGCGGCCGCGCCAACCACCGCCGCCGCCGACGACGACCTGAACAGCTTCAGCTTCACGGTCTCGCACGACCTGCGCGCGCCGGTCCGCGTTGTCGAGGGTTTTGCGCGCATCCTGAAAGAGGATTACGGCCGCCAGCTCGACCGCATCGGCAATGACCACCTCGAACGTGTGCTGACTGCTGCGGCGCGCATGAACGCAATGATCGACGCGATGCTGTCGCTGGCGCGGCTGAGCGCGCAGCCGATCGCACGGCAGCCGGTGGACCTGTCGCAGCTGGCGCACTGGGTCATCGAAGACCTGCGGCGCGGTGCGCCAGAACGCAGCGTCAGCGTCGATATCGAGCCGGCGCTGCAGGCCACGGGTGACCCCACGCTGCTGCGCCAGGTGATCGAGAACCTGCTTGCCAATGCGTGGAAGTACAGCAGCCGCGTCGAACAAGCGCAGATCGGCTTCGGCCGCAGCGAGCGTGAAGGCCGGCTGGTGTTCGAGGTCAAGGACAACGGCGCGGGTTTTGACATGCGTTCGGCCGAGCGCCTGTTCGGTCTCTTCCAGCGCCTGCACGGCGCCAACGAATTCCCCGGCACCGGTGTCGGCCTGGCCTCGGTGCGCCGCATCGTGCGCCGCCATGGCGGTGATATCTGGGCCGAGTCGGCACCCGGCGAGGGTGCGCGTTTTTACTTCACCCTTGGCACCTGAGGTGCTGCCGCTGGCGCGGCCTTCAGTCGCCGCCACCGGCCAGGTCTTCGACCGCTTGCAGCACCCGCTCGGCCTGGGCGCGCAGGCTGCGGCTTTCCGCACCGGCCTGGCGACGCAGGCGCGCCACGGCATCGGCCCGGGCGAGCGAAAAGCGGTGCATCAGCACGCCCACCGCGATCGGCACCGGGTCGTCGCCGAGCACCTCGCTGACCACCTCACTGACGAGATCGCTGGCCGGCGCGTCGCGGCTACGGCTCGGCGCGGCGGCCATCGACCGCGCACGCTCGAACGCGGCGTCGACCGCCGGCACGATCTGGCCGATTTCGAGCGGCTTGACGAGATACGCCAGCGCGCCGAGGGCCTTGACCTGCGCCACCGTGGCGGCGTCGGAAAACGCCGACAGGAAGATGAACGGCAGATGCTCGACATCGCGCAGGTATTCAGCGACATCGAAGCCGGACTTGCCTTCCATGCGGATATCCAGCAGCGCCAGGTCGGGCCGATGCTGGCGCGCGAGCAGGATCGCGTCGTCGCCGTTGTCGGCGTCGATGACTTCGTAGCCGGCCTGCGCCAGGCCATGCGAGACCGTGGCCAGCACGAGGCGGTCGTCATCGACGACGAGGATCTTGCCCTTGTTTGCCATCCCGCCGCAGCTCCCAAAACACGCGCAAAACGAAGTCGGCGATTATGGGCCGGCCGGCGGCGAGGCTGGCTGGGCGGGTTGCAGCGCGGCAGGCAGCGGGTCCGCCTGGCGCCGCACCCCGGGCGGTCGCAGCGTGACCAGCGCGACGACCTCGTCGCCGCGTTGCGCGAGCACAAAACTCGCGCTGCGCCGCGGCAGCAGCGCACGCACCAGGCCCAGGCCATGTGTGCCCGAAGGCAGGCCCCGGGCCGCGACTTCGGCCTGCGCCCCCGCTGCCGGCAACTGGCCGCGGTTGCTGATCTCGATCGTGACCCCCTCGTCGTCGGCCAGCACGCGGCAGGCAAGCCCGCCACCCTGGCTGTGTTTGACGGCATTCGTAAGCAGCTCGTTGACCGTCAGCGCCACCGGGATCGATTCGACTTCGGGCAACCACCAGCGCGGCCCGCTGGCCTGCACGTCGATCGTGCGCCCGGCGCTGCGCTGCACCGAGCCGGCGATGGCGCGGATCACCTGGGCCAGCTCGAGCGGCCCGCCAGCCCCCACCTGCAGGCCGTAGACCTGCGCGATGGCCTGCACCTGGCCGACCGCCTCGCCCAGCACCGCGGCCATCGTCGGGTTGCGAGCTGCGGTCTGCTGCAACAGCCCGGCAACTCCTTGCAGGTTGTTCTTGATGCGGTGATGGACTTCCTTGACCAGCATCTCGCGTTGCGCGATCG
>JANOKR010000262.1:0-12231 GCA_031419315.1 Betaproteobacteria bacterium | reverse complement strand
CGCGCGCAGCCGCACCGGCATGCCGGCGGCGTCGACGCTGGCGGTTTCGAGCCAGGGGTAGGCCGGCATGTTCGACTCGGGCACCAGCGCGCGGGGCGAGATCAAATGCAACCGGTGCCACTCGTCGGTGTAGCGGCCGCCGACGCGGTGCAGATCCGGCCCGGTGCGTTTGCTGCCCCATTGGAACGGGCGGTCGTAGACAAATTCGCCGGCCTGCGAATAGGGGCCGTACCGCAGCGTCTCGGCTTGCAGCGTGCGAATCATCTGCGAATGGCAGTTGTAGCAACCCTCGCGGACATAGATATCGCGCCCGGCGAGCTGCAACGAGGTGTACGGCTTCAGGCCCGGCACCGGCTGGGTTGTCGAGCGCTGATAGAACAGCGGCACGATCTCGACCAGGCCACCAACGGCGACCGTGACCAGGATCAGCACGATCATCAGCAGGTTGTTGGTTTCAATGCGTTCATGCCCGCTGGGGGTGTGGCGGTTGGCGTTCTCGGCGCCGGTCGAGTTCTTTGAATCGGCCATCGTCGTGCGCTCCTCAGGCGTGTGCTGCCACAACCGCGGGCACCGGAACGGCGATGCTGCGGCCGCCGCGCACGGTCATGACCACATTCCAGGCCATCACCAACATGCCTGCCAGATAGAGCAGGCCGCCAAAGAACCGAATCACGTAAAAGGGGTAGGTCGCCTTGACACTTTCGACAAAGGTGTAGACCAGCGTGCCGTCGGGGTTGACCGCGCGCCACATCAGCCCCTGCATCACACCAGCAATCCACATCGCGGCGATGTAGAGCACGATGCCGATGGTGGCGATCCAGAAGTGCAGCTCGATCGCGCGCACGCTGTGCATCTGCTTGGCGCCATACATGCGCGGGATCAAGTGGTAGAGCGCGCCCATCGAGATCAGGCCGACCCAGCCGAGCGCGCCGCTGTGCACATGGCCGACCGTCCAGTCGGTGTAGTGCGAGAGCGCATTCACCGTCTTGATCGCCATCATCGGCCCCTCGAACGTGCTCATGCCGTAGAACGACAACGAGACGATGAGGAACTTCAGGATCGGGTCGTCGCGCAGCTTGTGCCAGGCGCCGCTCAAGGTCATGACGCCGTTGATCATGCCGCCCCAACTCGGCGCCAGCAGGACCAGCGAAAAGACCATCCCGACCGACTGCGCCCAATCAGGCAGCGCGGTGTAGTGCAGGTGGTGCGGCCCGGCCCACATGTAGGTGAAGATCAGGGCCCAGAAATGCACGATCGACAGCCGGTAGCTGTACACCGGGCGTTCGGCCTGCTTGGGGATGTAGTAGTACATCATCCCGAGAAATCCCGCGGTGAGGAAGAAGCCCACCGCGTTATGGCCGTACCACCACTGGATCATCGCGTCCTGCACGCCTGCATACGCCGAATAACTCTTCGTCAGGCTCACCGGCAGCGCCGCGCTGTTGACGATGTGCAGCAGCGCCACGGCCAGGATGAAGGCGCCAAAAAACCAGTTGGCGACGTAGATGTGGCGCACCTTGCGCTGCGCGATGGTGCCAAAAAAGACAACCGCATAAGACACCCAGACGACGGCGATCAGGATGTCGATCGGCCACTCGAGCTCGGCGTATTCCTTGCCGCTGGTGATGCCCATCGGCAGCGTGATCGCGGCCAGCACGATGACGAGTTGCCAGCCGACAAAAGTGAACATCGCCAGGCCCGGCGCAAAGAGCCGCGTCTGGCAGGTGCGCTGCACGACGTGGTAGGCGGTGGCGAACAAGACGCTGCCGCCAAAAGCGAAGATCACCGCATTGGTGTGCAGCGGCCGCAGGCGGCCGTAACTCAGCCACGGGATGCCGAAATTCAGTTCCGGCCAGGCGAGTTGGGCGGCGATAAAAACGCCGACCAGCATGCCGACCACACCCCAGACCACGGACGCCAATGCAAACAGGCGCACTGCGGTATCGCTGTACGCCAGAGGCTCGGTGCTGCTGTTGCTCATTCAGGTCCTCCCGCCACACCGACCGTTCTTGGTGAAACCGATTTTTCCCGCGCCGACGCGACCCCGGCTTGATCTCGATCAACTGCTGCGTCGTCAGGCGCCAAAAATCGGGAACCTTCGGCCTCGAGTTCGTCGAATTGCCCGTCTTGCAAGGCCCAGCCGAAGACCGCCACGATGCCCAGCAGCAGCAGGGCCGAGATCGGGATCAGCAGGTACAGGATGTCCATCGTGGCGCGCCTCGACTTCAGCGTGGAGCTCGCGCCGCACGCTGCGCGTTGAGCATCACCAGCAGCGAACTCGCCGCCATGCCCAGGCCCGCAGCCCAGGGCGGCATCGCGCCGGCCAGCGCCAACGGAATACAGGCGCCGTTGTAGGCCGCAGCCCAAGCCAGGTTCTGGCGCACGATCTGCATCGTGCGCCGCGCCACGCACCGGGCATCGACGATCGCCGCCGGCTGGCCGCTGACAATCACCGCATCGGCGACGCTGCGTGATGCCAGCGCGCCCTGCCCCATCGCGATGGATACATTCGCCGCAGCGAGCACCGGGGCGTCGTTGAGGCCGTCGCCGACCATCAACACACCCGACCCGGCGCGTTGCGCTGCCTGTACCAGCGCGAGCTTGTGCTCCGGGCTCGCGGCGCCGACTGCGGTGTTGATGCCGGCCGCCGCCGCAAAGGCTTGCGTGCGTGCCTCGTCATCACCCGACAGCAGGGTCACGCTCAATCCTTCGGCGTGCAGTGCGGCGACGGCCTGCGCCGCGCCGGCGCGCAGGCGCTCAGTGAATTCGAAGCTGGCGACGACGGTGTTGTCGCAGCGCAGCCAGACCCGATGAGCACCGCCTTCGTTGCCGTCGTCGCCATCGCGATCGACACCCAGCTCGCCGTCAGTGTCGTCACCAGCAGCGCCAGACGCGCTGCCAGTGCCACCCGCCCACGCTGCGGAGCCGAGCCGCCAGCAGCGCCCGTGCGCGTCACGGGCCGCAAGCCCGGCGCCGGGTGTCTCGGTGATGTCGTGCCAGCCCGCGCGGTCGTCGAACTCCCCCGCGGCTTCGACGATCGACGCGCACAGTGGATGGCTTGACCAGCGCGCGAGCGACGCCGCGGATTGCAGCGCCTGTGCCACGTCGGCCACTGGCGGCACCGCCCGGTGCATCAGCGTTACAGACAACAGCGGCCGGTCTTCACTCAGCGTGCCGGTTTTGTCGATGAAGACGGTATCGACCTGCGCCAGCGCTTCCAACGCACCGACGCGGCGCAGCAGCACCCCGCGCGAAGCCAGGCCGCTGGCGGCAGCCACCAATGTCGCGGGGGTGGCCAGCCACAGCGCGCAGGGGCAGGTGACGATGAGCACGGCCACGCCGACGGCCACCGCGCGTGCCGGGTCGATCACGCTCCAGGCGGCCGTGGCCAGTGCGGCGAGCAGCAACACCGCCCACAAAAAAGGCGCCGCCCAGCGATCGGCCAGGCCCGCGGCTGCCGGCCGCTGGCTCGCCGCGTCGCGCGTCAATGCCACGATGCTCTCGAAGCGGGTGTCGCTGCCGACGCGGCTGACGCGCATCTCCAGCGGAGCCTGCAAGTTCAGGCTGCCGGCGAGCAAGCTGTCGCCGGCATGTTTGGGCAAGCCGCGCGATTCGCCGGTAAGCAGCGCCTCGCCGACATTCGCCGCGGCTGTGAGCAGCGTGCCGTCGGCGGGGATGGCCGCACCGCGTGGCACGCGAACGATGTCGCCCGGGCGCAAGCGCAACACACTCACCGGCTCCGGCCGGCCTTGGGCATCGAGCCGCAGCGCGGTGGCCGGCAGCTCGCCGAATGAATCTTCAAGTGCCTGCGCGGCACGGTGCCGCACACCCATCTCCAGCCAGCGCCCGAGCCAGAGAAAGGCGATGAACATGGTCAGCGAGTCGAAGTACGTTTCCTGGCCGAGCGGCCCGCCGGGGTCGAACAGCGCCACCGTGCTGGCCAGGAACATGACCACGATGCCCAACGCCACCGGCAGGTCCATGCCGATCTGGCCGTTGCGCAGCCCGCGCCACGCGGCGCGCAAAAAAGGCAAGCCGGCAAACCCCATCACCGGCAGGCTGAGCACCCAGCTGCCCCAGCCGAGCAGGCTTGCCAAGTCCGGCGCCAGGTCGCCCGGCGGCGCCACGTACGCCGGTGTGGCGAGCATCATGATCTGCATCGCACAAAACCCGGCAACGAACAGGCGCCAGAGCAGGCTGCGTTGTTCGGCGCGGCGCAACGCGCGTGCCGATGCCGCGATATCGGGCGCCGCACCGTACCCGGCCCGCTGGATCGCATCGATCCAGGCCGACGGCGCCGTGCGGGCCGCGTCCCAGCGCACACTGGCACGCTGGTTGACGGCGTTGACGCTGGCTTGCAGCACACCGGGCAAGGTGTACAGCGTGGCCTCGATGGTCAAGGCGCAGGCGGCGCAGTGCAGGCCGCTGAGTTGCAGTGACGACGATCCGATGCGGGCGCGCTCAGCTGCGGCCTCACCGCCGCCAGCGCCTTCACCAGCGGCCTCCCAGCGCGTGAAGCGATCGGTTTCGAGCGGGTCGTCGACGGGCTGTGCCGACGCCCATCGCCGGCCTTCAGCGGGCGCGAAGGCAACGGCAAGCTTAGCGATGGGCATCACCATTCGGCATCGGCATCGGCATCGGCATTCGGTATCGGCATTCGGTTCGGGCCAGCCTGGTCGTCCGGCCGCCGCTGCGGCGCGTTTGCGGATAATCCTCACCGAATCACCATCACCGACCCATGACCCAGATCAAACCCGCCATGCCCCGCCCGCTGCAAGCCCTGTTCGTGTTGGCGCTGGGCTACGCCGGCGCCACGCCGGCGCAGGAGATGCCGCAGCCGCGTCTGCCGACAGTCGAGCTCAAGGCCGGCATGCACAAAATCGTGGCCGAGGTGGCCAAGACGCCGCAGCAGCGCTCGACCGGGATGATGATGCGCAGCAAGATGGCGCCGCACGAGGCGATGTTGTTTGTCTTCGAAGCCGCGTCGGAGCAGTGTTTCTGGATGCGCAACACCCTGCTGCCGCTGTCGATCGCCTTCATCGCCGATGACGGCGCGCTCATCAACCTGGCGGATATGAGACCGCGCGACGACGGCTCGCATTGCTCTGCCAAGCCGGTGCGCTTTGCGCTGGAGATGAACCAGGGCTGGTTTGCCAGCCGCAGCATCAAGCCTGGTTTTCGTTTCAGCGGCGGGCCGTTCACAGTAGCGGTCAGCGCACCTGCCAGCATGCCTGCCGCCGCGCCAGTCACTGCGCCCGTGCCGACCGTCAAGTAGCCCTGACCCGACCAGGGGCTCCGCGCGCCCAATCTCTGGCTGGCGCCGGCGGGCGGCCCGAGTTCGTTATAGTCGGCCGCGTCGGAAAAACATCGAGGAGAACTCTCAAAATGGCTGCCATTCTTCAATCGTTGGGCCGCACCGTCATCGCTGGTGTCGTGCTCGTGATCCTGCTTGCGCTGCTCGTCGGCAGCGTGCCCGTGAGCCATGCCTGGAGCATCTTCGTGATGCGCTGGTTGCATGTCGTCTGCGGCATCATGTGGATCGGCCTGTTGTGGTATTTCAACTTCGTGCAGATCCCGTCGATGCCGAAGATCCCCGACGAACACAAACCGGCGATCAGCAAGGTCATCGCCCCGGAAGCGCTGTTCTGGTTCCGCTGGGCGGCGCTGGCCACCGTGGTCACCGGCGTCCTGCTGGCCTGGATGAGCGGCTACCTCGTGCAGTCGCTCGGCCTGCAGCGGCCCTTCCTGGCGATCGGCATCGGCATGTGGCTGGCGCTGGTGATGGCCTTCAATGTCTGGTTCATCATCTGGCCGAACCAGAAAAAGGCGCTTGGCATCGTCACCGTGCCGCCAGAGGAAAAGGCCAAGGCCGCGCGCCTGGCGATGCTGATCTCGCGTACCAATACTATGCTGTCGCTGCCAATGCTGTACTGCATGGTCGCGCAACAGAACGGCGGGCTCTGATCCTCGTTCTGCGGCGCCGGCTGAACTGCTGGCGCAGTTTTTTTTAGTGAAACTTCTAGCGCTTGACCGCGCGCGTTGATGTCGCCGCGACGCGCGCCAGTTCGATATCGGCCGCGCCGGCGGCCATCGTCAGGCGCAAGGTCTGCCCCGCGGCCAGCGCTGCGGGGCTCACGAGCAGGCGGCCGCTGCTGTCCTGCACCAGACTGAAACCACGCTCCAGCACACGCTGCGGGTCCAGGTTGCGCAGCCTCGCCGCCAGGGTGTCAACCTGCAGCCGTGCACGCGCGAGCGTGTCATGCGCGGCGATGCCCAGCGTGTGTGCACCGCCACTCAAGCGCTCTGCGCGGCGCTGCGCCAAGCCCCGCGCCGCGGCCGACTGGCGCGCCGCCAGATGATCGAGCCGGCGTGCCTGCGCCGCCACGCGTGCATCGGGCGCCCCCAGGCGCGGCAACAAGCGGTCCAGGCGCTGGGCGCGCGCGAGCAGCAGGCGCTCGACCGCGCGTGACAGCGCCTGCGCCTGCGCCCGCAGCGCTGCCAGCAGATCGGCGACCATCGGCGCGGCGAGTTCCGCGGCGGCGGTCGGTGTCGGCGCCCGCAGGTCGGCGGCAAGGTCGGCCAGCGTGATATCGGTTTCATGGCCAACGCCACAAACCAGCGGCAGCGGCGACGCCGCCACCGCGCGCACAACCCGTTCGTCGTTAAACGACCAGAGGTCTTCGATCGAACCGCCGCCGCGCACCAGCAGCAGGGTATCGACCTCGTTGCGCCGCGCGGCAAGCGCGAGTGCGGCGACGATCGACGCCGGCGCATCGTTGCCCTGCACCAGGCAGGGATAGACGATCACCGGCACCTGCGGTGCGCGGCGTGCCAATGCACTCAGCACGTCGTGCAAGGCAGCCGCACCGAGTGACGTGATCACACCGACGCCAAGCGGATGGCGCGAGATCGCGCGCTTGCGGCCATCGTCGAACAGGCCCAGCGCGGCAAGCCGCGCGCGCAGGCGCAGGAATTCTTCGTACAGATTGCCGGCACCGAGCGGTTGCAGCGACTCGACAATAAACTGCAATTCGCCGCGCGGCTCGTAGACCGCGATGCGGCCGCGCACCTGCACTCGCTGGCCGTCGGCCGGCGCGAAGTCGAGCAGCGCGGCGGCGCGGCGGAACATCGCACAGCGAATCAGCCCCTGCCCCCCGCCGTTGTCCTTGAGCGAAAAATAACAATGCCCGCTGGCAGCGCGGGTGTACCCGGACAACTCGCCCTGCACGGCCAGCGCACCGAAGCGCGCGTTCAGACTGTCCGCCACCGCAAGCAGCAGCGCAGCAACATTCCAGGCCGGTGCAGCGGCGGGTAGGGCGGGGGCAGCGGGACGCGGGGGGTTCTCAAACATCGCTGGCGGCCGCACCAATCAAGGCGCGGAAGTCCACAGTTGAGCAAATGCGCGGGCTGCCGGCCAGCTTCGCCGTCATCGAGTCGTCACAATCGTGCAAGTGGTTGATGTCCAATAACAATTTGCTGTCTCAAAAACGGGCAGATCAGGCCGGGGCGCATGGCGACATGCGGCGCCGCCCGGCGACCCAGGCTTATGCACAAGTTTGTCCACAGAAACGGTGGATGACTTTGAGGCGCCTGGTGTACGCCCGCAGCGACGATCGCCCGTACCGATCGCAACTGGCAGCGATCGGCCACCGCCGACCCTTCGGCCATAATCGCGCGGCCCTGCAAGGCCACCCCGAGGAGCCCCGATGCCGATGGAAGTTGAGCTTTGATTTCGATCATACAAGCCGCTGGTTGGCCGATCTGGCCGCTGATCCTTTGTTCGATCGTGGCGCTGGCCCTGATCATCGAAAAGTTTCTCGGCCTGCGCCGCCGGGTGGTCGCTCCGACGAGTCTGCTCGACGAAGTCATCTCGGTCACGCGCAACAGCCTGCCGGCCGCCGATGTGGTCAACAAACTCGCCGACAACTCCGCGCTCGGCCGCGTGCTCGCCAACGGTTTGCGCAGCGTCGTCGCCGATGCGCGCATCAGCGAGCCGGCATTGCGCCAGGCCTTCGAGAATGGCGGCCGCGAGGCGATCCACCGGCTCGAGCGCTATCTCAACGCGCTCGGCACCATTGCCACCGCGGCGCCGTTGATGGGCCTGCTCGGCACCGTCGTCGGCATGATCGAAATCTTCGGCTCGCAGTCCCCTGGCGGCGGCGCGGGCAACCCGCAGATGCTCGCGCATGGCATCTCGGTGGCGCTGTACAACACCGCCTTCGGCCTGATGGTGGCGATTCCCGCATTGATGTTCCACCGCTACTTTCGCGGTGTCGTCAACGGCTACCGGCTCGACATGGAACTCGCCGCCGAACGCATGGTGCCGCACCTGATGCGTTTCTCGGCGCAGCGTGGTGCCAATGCGGGCGCTGGCGCGGCCACTGGCACGCCATGAACTTCCGCAGCAGCCAGCGTGAAGAAGAACCCGAGATCAACCTGATCCCGTTCATCGACGTGCTGCTGGTGGTGCTGATCTTCCTGATGCTGTCGACGACCTATTCGCGCTTCACCGAACTGCAGGTCACCTTGCCGACGGCCAACGCCGAAAAGCTGCAAGACCGCCCGCGCGAGATCATCGTCGCGGTCTCGGCCGATGGCCGTTATGCCGTCGACAAGCGCGCCGTCGATGGGCGCAATGTCGAGACCCTAACGGCCGAACTCAGCGGTGCTGCGGCCGGCCGCAGCGATGTCATCGTCATCATCTCGGCCGACGCCACGGCGGCGCACCAATCGGTGGTGAATGTGCTCGACGCCGCACGGCGCGCGGGGCTGTCGCGGCTGACGTTTGCCGCGCAGGGCCCGAGCGGCGGCTCGCGTTAGAACCGCCGGCGTGGACTGGCGCGCCAGCCTGCAAGCCGCCTGGTGGCGCGCAAGCGACGCGGGCCCGAGCCAGGGCCCGGGTGGACGCGGGCTCTTGGCCCCGCTGCTGCCGCTGGCAGCGATTTACGGCCTGCTCTGGCGCCTGCATCGCTGGTCGTACCGCAGCGGCTTGCGCCGCGCGCAGCGGGCACCCGTGCCGGTGATCGTGGTCGGCAACCTGATCGTCGGCGGCGCCGGCAAGACACCGACCACGATCGCGCTGGTGCAGGCGCTGCAGCAGCGTGGCTGGACGCCCGGCGTGGTGTCGCGGGGATTTGCTGCGGCCTACGCCGCGGACTCGGCTGGTGCATCCGACAACGCATCCGGCAACGCATCCGACAACGCATCCCACGACACTTCCGACAACGCAGCGCGCAACCCAGCGCACGAAGTCAGCGCCACCAGCAGCGCCGCTGCAGTCGGTGACGAGCCGCTGTTGATCCGCCGCCGCACCGGCGTGCCGGTGTGGGTCGCGCGGCGCCGGATCGACGCTGCAAATGCACTCTGCGCCGCGCACCCAGAAGTGGACTTGGTTGTCGCCGACGACGGCCTGCAGCATCTGGCGCTGCACCGCGATGCGCAGTTGATCGTCTTCGACGACCGCGGCATTGGCAATCGCCGTCTGCTGCCCGCCGGGCCGCTGCGCGAACCCTTCACATCGGCACCGCCACCGCGGTCGGTCGTGCTCTACAACGCCGCCGCGCCGAGCACGCCCTGGCATGGGGGCTGTGCGCAACGTAGCCTGGCCGGTGCGGTGCCGCTGCGCGCCTGGTGGGCCGGCGCGCCGGCGACACTGGCCGGCCTGGATGCGCTGCGCCGCGGGCCGGTATTGGCGGCCGCCGGCATCGCCGCGCCGGAGCGCTTTTTTGCCATGCTCGAAGCCGCCGGACTGCAAGTCGAGCGTCTGCCCTTGCCCGACCACGCCCGCCTCGACCCACGCCCCTGGCCGGCGTCTGACCAGCGCATCGTCGTGACTGAAAAAGACGCCGTGAAGATCGCGCCCGATGCGGCCGATGCGGCGCGGGTCCATGTCGCCACGCTAGACTTCCGGATCCCCGCTGCCACGGTCGACGCGCTGATGTTGATGCTGCCGCCACGGGCGCCCCGCCCGATCGACGACAGCCACCACGCGAGCCCCGACCACCCCACCCGATGACGATCGACCACCGCCTGATCCATCTGCTCGTCTGCCCGGTCTGCAAGGGGCCGCTGGAGATGCAGCGCGACGCCAACCAGCAGCCCTCGGCGCTGGTCTGCCCTGCCGACCGGCTGGCGTTCCCGATCCGCGACGGTTTGCCAATCATGTTGGAGTCCGAGGCACGCAACCTCGACGCCGCGCCGGATGTCGCGGGCCCACCGCCGACACAAACGGCAGCACCACCCGCGCCGTGAACTCGCTGTGAACTCGCTGTGAACTTCACAGTCCTGATCCCGGCGCGCCTGGCGTCGACCCGATTGCCACGCAAGCCGCTGGCCGATATCGCCGGCCTGCCGATGATCGTGCGCGTGGCGCAGCGCGCCGCGCTGTCGGGCGCCAAGCAGGTGGTGGTTGCGGCTGACGATGCTGAAATCGTCGCCGCCTGCGCAGCCCATGGCGTGGCCGCGCTGCTCACCCGCGGCGATCATCCCAGCGGCTCTGACCGGCTTGCCGAAGCCTGCGTGGTGCTGGGCATCGACGGCGACGAGGTGGTGGTCAACGTGCAAGGTGACGAGCCGCTGATCGAACCCAGCCTGGTCAGCAGCGTGGCGCAGCTGCTCGGTGAACATCCCGACTGCGTCGTCGCGACCGCCGCGCATGCCATCACATCGCGGCAGGATTTTGCAAATCCGAACGTCGTCAAGGTGGTGCTCGACGCTGCCGGGCGGGCCTTGTATTTCACCCGCGCCAGCGTGCCTTGCTGGCGCGATGCGCCCGCTGCGACGCCATCTTCAGCCGCACGCGGTGCATCGGCCTGGGCTGCGTTGCCGACCGACCCGGCGCCGCTGCGCCATATCGGCCTGTATGCCTACCGGGCCGGTTTTCTGCGCCGCTTCCCGCAACTGGCGCCGGCGCCGATCGAGCGCACCGAAGCACTCGAGCAGTTGCGTGTGCTCTGGCATGGCGAGCGCATCGCGGTGCTGGTGACCACCGCTGCGCCGGGTGCCGGAGTCGACACGCCGCAGGACCTGGATCGGGTGCGCGCGTTGCTGGCGGCCGACCCGCACGCGTGACACCGCAAAGCTTGGACGCCGCTGTCGCTGGCGGTGAAAGCCTGAAAGGCCGGCGCCAGACCTGCGTGTTAATCTCGTCGCGCGCCTGTGCGGGCGACGTGCGGGCGACGATAAAAATCCCTTCCAGCAAGAGTACAGAGGACAGCGATGAGACTGATTCTTCTCGGCCCGCCGGGTGCCGGCAAAGGCACCCAGGCGACGCAGATCTGCGCGCGCTACGGCATCCCGCAGATCTCCACCGGCGACATGCTGCGCGCCGCGGTGAAGGCCGGCACGCCACTCGGCCTGGCGGCGAAGAAGGTCATGGACGCCGGTGGCCTGGTCAGCGACGAGATCATCATCGGCCTGGTCAAAGAACGCATCACGCAGCCGGACTGCGCCAACGGATTTCTGTTCGACGGTTTCCCGCGCACGATCCCGCAGGCCGAGGCGATGAAAACCGCCGGCGTCAAGCTCGATGTCGTGCTCGAGATCGACGTGCCTGAAGGCGCAATCGTCGAGCGCATGAGCGGGCGGCGATCACATGCGGCGTCGGGCCGCACCTACCACCTCAAGTTCAACCCGCCCAAGGTCACGGGCCAGGACGACGTCACGGCTGAGCCACTGATCCAGCGCGAAGACGACCGCGAAGAGACGGTGCTCAAGCGCCTGGCGGTGTACCAGAGCCAGACCCGGCCGCTGGTGGCGTATTACTCAGCCTGGGCTGGTAACAGCAAGCGCGGCGACGGCGACGCGCCGCGCTACGCGCGCATCGAAGGGGTCGGTTCGGTCGAGGACATCACCACCCGAGCTTTTGCCGCGCTTGCTGGCTGAACATCGCCGGTACGGTCAAACAACCCGCACAAATCTGCCGTAGCCGGCGAGCACCGCGTCGCTGGTCAATAGCGTCAACTTGTCGGCTGCCGCCTGCGCCACCAGCAGCCGGTCGAACGGGTCGCGGTGCAGCCAAGGCAGCGACGCCACACCGACCAGATGCTCGACACGGATCGCGACTTCGGTAAACCCTTCGCCCAGCAACGCTGCGTGCAGCGTTGCCGGGTCGACCTGGAAATCCGGCCGGCCGAGTGAAGACTTGATGGCCACTTCCCACAACGTGGCCAAGCTGAAAGAAAAGTCGTTCGCGCGCGAACGCAGCAGGCGCAGCGCCTTCGGCGAAAGGCG
>JANOKR010000261.1:0-1915 GCA_031419315.1 Betaproteobacteria bacterium | reverse complement strand
CTTCGATAAAGGCGTGGGTATCGGTGAGGATGACGTTGTTCGCGTCGGCACCCGCGCCGCTCACCGCGATGCCGGCGGCGGACGGACCGATGCCTACCGCCACCGATGCCGCGAAGGCGATCGAATTGATCTTCGCGTTCTCGACCGCGCTGACGGTGATGCCGCCCGCGGTGGTGGCCTCGACGCCGTAGTCGGCCAGCGTGGCCGGAACGGCGGCGTTGGCACTGCGGCCGTCGGCACCGCTGATCGACGCCTCGACGTTGGTGGTGATCGTGTTGCGCGCCAGCGAGACGCCCACCGCCACGCCCACGCCGGCGGTCACGCCGAACGCGAACGCGACCGCGGCGGCGCCGGCGAAGCTGTGGATCGTGGAGGTGTCCTCGGCGCTCACCGTGATGGTGTCCGCCTTGATGCCGGTGCGGCCGTTGTCGGCGTCGAAGTCGCCGTCCGCGTCGCTGTCGGTGCTGTCGTCGTCGTCGTCGTCGTCGTCGATGTAGGCCGCCAGATCGACGCCGATCTTGTTCTCGGCGAACACACCTGAGCCGGCCACTGCGATGCCCGCGGTGCCGCCGATCGCCACCGCGGCCGAGCCAGCGAACACGATCGCGTCGATCGACTGCGTCGCGTTGGCGGTCAGGCTCAGGTCGCCGTCGGTGCGCACGCTGGTGTCGTCGAGGAACGCCTTCACGTCGGCCGGGATCGAGGTGCCGTCCGGCAGGTAGCCGATGAAGTTGCGCGCCACCGCGATGCCGATCGACACGCCGACGCCGGCCGTGCCGCCGCCGCCAATCGACAGCGCCGCCGCCACCACCGTGGCGTTGATGTCCGAGCTGCTTTCGGCGGCGAGCGAGACGCTGCCGCTGCTGTCGAGCACGCTCTCCTCGGCGTAGGCATGGGTCTGCGTCAGGATCACGTTCTGCGCCACCGCGCCGGCGCCGGCAATCGCGATACCGGCGGTGCCGCCAATGCCGATCGCCATCGAGGCCGCGGCGGATACCGCGTTGATCGAGTGCTGCGACACGCTGAGCTTGTCCACCCCACCCACGTTGACCAGTTCGAGCACGAAGCTCTGGCCGTCGGGGGCCAGCAGCGACCAGCTCTGGCCCGGTACCAGCGTCGTCAACTTCAGCTTGTCGACGAGTTGCCAGCGCGCCGTGTTGGCAAAGTTCTCGCTGCCCAGCGGCACGTTGTTGACGACATCGGCCGTCTCGGACGCCATCACGATGTAGCGATAGACGCGGCCTTCGAGGCCACCCGCCGTGTGGCCTTTCGCCACCTCGACCGTCAGGCCCTCCTGCACGTCGACCGTGCCGTCGGTGCTGGCGTAGGGCGCTGCGGTACCGACGGTATCGAATGTTGCCAGTGTGATGCCGCCGCCCGCGACGAAAGCAGCGCGCAGGGCTTCCAGGACCAGCCGGTCGGCGTCGGCGTCCACCTTCGCTTCGTTGATCGCGTCGTCACTGCGCAGCTTGGTGTCGTCGCCGGTGGACGAGTACGTGGTCTCGTCGACCTCGGGCGTGTCCGGATCGTCTGGCGTTGCCACCACAGGCTGGTTGAGCGGATCGTCCGGGCTGTCGGCATCGGCCTTGGCGGCGTCGTCGAGGTTGGCGGCGGTGAGCAGCGCGGTCGCCACTGTACCGAGCGTGATGTCGAACAGGTGCTTGCCCTGCGACAATGCCGAGATCGTGATGCCGCCGCTGCCGGTCGCGAAGACGCCGTCGCCCGCATCGCGGATCGACGCATCGACCTCGTTGGAGATCTCGTTGAACGACAGCGACACGCCGATCGCGACGGCCACGCCGGCGGTGAAGCCCAGGCCCGCGGCCAACGCGCCGGCACCGGCGATGGCGTCGATGCCCGACGAATCGTCGGCGACCACGCGCACGCTGGCGGCAACGATACCGTCGCTATCAAT
>JANOKR010000260.1:0-2572 GCA_031419315.1 Betaproteobacteria bacterium | reverse complement strand
GTGGAACGTTAAACCTTCAAGGAGACCCAGATGGCACAGAAAGTCGCATACGTCACCGGTGGCATGGGCGGTATCGGCACCGCGATCTGCCAGCGCCTGCACAAGGAAGGCCACAAGGTCATCGCCGGCTGCGGCCCGAGCCGCGACCACGCCAAGTGGCTGGCCGAGCAGAAGGAGCAGGGCTACACCTTCTATGCGTCGGTGGGCAATGTCGCCGACTGGCAGAGCACGGTCGATGCCTTCACCAAGTCGGTGGCCGAGCATGGCGCGATCGACATCCTGGTCAACAACGCCGGCATCACCAAGGACCGCATGTTCCTGAAGATGACGCCGGAAGACTGGAAGTCGGTGATCGACACCAACCTGAACAGCATGTTCAACGTCACCAAGCAGGTGGTGCCGGGCATGGTCGAAAAAGGCTGGGGCCGCATCATCCAAATCTCCTCGGTCAACGGCGAAAAAGGCCAGGCCGGGCAGACCAACTACTCGGCGGCCAAGGCCGGCATGCACGGCTTCACGATGGCGCTGGCACAAGAACTTGCGGCCAAGGGCGTGACCGTGAATACCGTCAGCCCGGGTTATATCGGCACCGACATGGTCCGCGCGATCAAACCCGAAGTGCTCGAAAAGATCGTCGCCACGATCCCCGTCAAGCGCCTGGGCACGCCCGAAGAAATCGCCTCGATCGTGGCCTGGCTGGCCTGCCCCGATTCTGGCTTCACGACCGGCGCCGACTTCTCCTGCAACGGCGGCCTGCACATGGGGTGAGCCGGGACACAAAACTGTCCTGAGGACGGTTTTGTGCCAGGTGAACCGACCGAGCTCTGCGAGGTCGTGGGGCAGCGCGAATCGCCACTACACGATCGATCAACTCAGGATGCGCGGCGGACACCGTCCGACCAAGCTGGCTGCGAATCCGACAAAGGCTCGCCCGGCCCGACGGCGGCGCTGAGGACGGCTTGCAACAGTATCAACTCGGCCTCGACCGCGACGACCGCCTGGTCGTGCCATTCGCGATCGCCGGACCGGCCGGCCGACTCCAGCGCGGCGGCCGTTTCCCAGCTGCGCTGGGCACCGACGCTGCCCAGCAAGCCGGCGAGGTCGTGTGCCATGCGCCGCCGGCGGTCTGCCGGCGCGGCGTCGCCGCCGGTGTTCGCGATCGGCGGCGACACTGTCGAGGCTTCGTACTGCGCACGCCAATCGGCCAGCGTCGGCTGCAAACGACGCAACAGTTCGACATACAGCTGCGTGTCACCACCGACGCGGTCGATGCCTGCATCGACATCCAACACCCCGCGCTTGGCGACGGCAGCGGCCTTGGCCAGCATTTCCAGCCGCACCGGCGGCGCGTTGCGGCTGGGCGTCGCGGGCATGGTTGAGCGCGCCGGTGACAGCGATCGGGGTACCAACGACACCGGCGCCGGCGCCCAGCGTTGCACCGCGCGCATCAGGTCGGCCTTGCGCACCGGCTTGACCAGATGTTCGTCGCAACCGGCGTCCAGGCTGAGGCGGCGGTCAGCGTCATAGGCGGTGGCGGTCAGCGCAATGATGGGTGTGCGCCGTTGGCCGGCAAGCGCCTCACGGCGGCGGATCTCGCGGGTCGCGCTGAGGCCGTCGAGTACGGGCATCTGAATGTCCATCAAGACCAGGTCGTAGTCCCGCTGCGCCAAGCGATCCAGAGCCTGGCTGCCGTCGCTGGCAACATCGAAGACCCGCGCCACGCCTTGCAGCATCGACTGCACCAGGTAGACGTTGGTCGCGTTGTCGTCAGCAAGCAGGATCGCCATGCTCGCCGGCACGGCCGCGGGGCTGGCACCGGTGGGTGGTGGCTGAAGGGCACGCATGGCAGTCGCCGCCACGGCCACCAGCGGCAGCGAAAACGCGAACCGCGAGCCTTCGCCTGGCCGGCTGTAGACCTCGATGCGGCCGCCCATCATTTCGACGATCTGCTTGGTGATCGGCAGCCCCAGCCCGGTGCCCCCGTAGTCGCGCGTGATGCTCGCATCGGCCTGCACAAACGGCTCGAAGATCTGGTTGAGCTGCCTGAGGTCGATCCCGATGCCGGTATCGCTGATCTCGAACCGGGTCGCCGAGCGGTGCAACAAGTCGGGCCCGACGTGCAAACGCACGCTGCCAAGCGCTGTGAACTTGATGGCATTGGCGATCAGGTTGACCAGCGCCTGGGTCAGCCGCAGGCGGTCACCGCTGACTTGGGGCTCGGTCCCTTGGGCGATCTCGAGCTCGAGCGCGATGCCTTTGGCTTGCGCGCGTGGCAGCAACAACGCGACCTGTTCGTTGACGGTCGCGATCAAGTCGAAGGGTTCGTTTTCGAGCTCGATGCGGCCGGCTTCGATCTTCGACAGATCCAGCAAGTCGTCGATCAGCCGCGCCAGCGATTCGCCAGAGCGGCGGAAGACCTCGACAAGGCGCCGCTGCACCGGGTCGAGATCGGTTTCGGCGAGCAGGTCGGCAACCCCCAGCACCGCGCCCATCGGGGTGCGGATTTCGTGGCTGACCTTGGCCAGGAATTCGCTCTTGGCGCGGTTTGACGCCTGCGCCACACCACGCTCGA
>JANOKR010000259.1:0-22200 GCA_031419315.1 Betaproteobacteria bacterium | reverse complement strand
GACCTGCTTGACGATCAACGACAGGCCGAGCTGGCCGGCCGCCAGGCGCTCGGCGAGCGGGTTGCGCAGGATCGGCCGCTGGATCGATGCCGCGTCAGCCATGGCCGGCCACTGGAATGACGACCGGAATGACAACATCAGCCGCGGCGATCGGCTCGCCATGCAGGAAGCGCAGGATGTTGCCCAGCGCGTGCTGGGCAACATGCTCGACGTTGTCGAAAACACCGCCTCCGGCATGCGGCGTGAACACCACCTGGTCGAGCTGGAGCAGCGGGTTGTCGGGCCGCGGCGGTTCGGGGTCGAAGGCATCGAGCCCGGCGCCACGCAGCTTGCCGGCGACGAGTGCGGCGTGCAGCGCGGCTTCATCGACGAGTTCGCCGCGTGCGGTATTGATCAGCACCGCGCCGTCTTTCATCGTCGTGATCGACTCGGCGTTGATCAGATGCGCGGTCTGCGGCGTGAAGGGGGCGTGCAGGCTGACGATGTCGCTGCTGGCAAGCAGCTCCGGCAGCGACACGCGGCGTACACCGAGCGTGGCTTCAGTGTCGGCATCGGCGCCTCGTTCGTCGGCATAAATGACCTGCGCATCGAAGCCACTCAGCCGCCGCGCAACCATGCGCCCGATGTTGCCGAAGCCGACCAGGCCCACCGTCTTGCCGGCGATCTGGAAACAAGTTTCGCGCATCTCGGCTTTGGGCCAGCGGCCCTGGCGCATCGCGCGGTCGACATACGTGATGCGGCGGTAGACCGCGAGCATCAACGCCACCGTCAGCTCGGCCACCGGCGCCGCATTCGAGCCCGCCGTGATCGCCAGCGGGATGCCACGCCGGCGCGCCGCTTCGACATCGATGCGGTCGACACCGATGCCCCACTTCTGGATCATGCGCAGCCGCGTCGCGCGCGCCAGCATGGCATCGGTGACGGCGGCCCAGCCAGGCAACAAAAACTCGGCGGCTTCGACCAGCGCCAACTGTTCGGCGTCGTCGTAACTCTGCGCGAATTGCAGTTCGAGTTCGGCCGGCGCGGCACGCCTGACGACATCGCGCACCGCCGGCGTCCAGACATCGAGACAGGCGACCTTGTGCTTCATCGGCGCGCCTCAACCGACGCGTAACGGGTCCGATCGCGCATCGCGCTGGTCAAGCGCTTCATGCCGCCGCCTGCAAGGGCGCGCCTTGCAGCATCACGCGGTAGAGGAAGCGGTATTCGTTGGGGTCGAAATCGGCATTCGCCTGGTGCATCACGCTGCGGTTGTCCCAGATCACGACATCGCCGGCACGCCAGCGGTGGCGGTACTCGTACTTCGCCTGCGTCGCGTGCGCATACAACTCGTCGATGAGCTTGAAGCCGGCCTCGCGCGGCAGGCCCTCGACACCTTCCATGCGGCCGGTATTCAGGTACAGCGCGGCACGCCCGCTTTCCGGGTGGCGGATGACCAGTGGCTGCAGGGTCTGCGGCACCGCGGCGCGCTCTTCGGCGCTCAACGCCGCCATCTTGCGCGGGCTCTGGCTGCTTTCGTAGACATGCGCCGAACGCAGCGGTGCCAAGGCCTGCCGCCGCTCGTCGGGCAGATCGTCAAACGCCGCGCGGACATCGACAAACTGGGTATCGCCACCGGTCTTGGGCAGCGCCACCGCGTGCAGCATCGTGGCCTTGGGCGGCGCGGCGAAGTTGGAATGGTCGGTGTGGAAATTTTCACCACGCACATGCAGCTTGCCATCGACCAAGGGCAGGTCGCGGCTGGAGATCGTGCCGACTTCCGGGTACTCGGGCAGCGTGAACTTTTTGAGTTGCTGTTCGAGCAACTCACCAAAGATCCGCGCCGCGGCGGCAAATTGCGGCGGCTGCAATTTCTGGTCGCGGATGACGAGCACGGCATGTTCGATCCAGGCGTCGTAGAGCCTGCGCCGCGTATCGGCATCCAGCGGCTGCGCCAGATCGATGCCGGTGACCTCGGCGCCGAGGCGGTCACTCAGGGGCGTGATTTGCAGGGCCATGACGGCTGAGCCTTCTCGACCGGCGGTCGGGTTTGAACAGCGCCGATTCTTTCGAGCGCGGTAGCGTCGCGCCAATCACGTTTTGTCGGTCGGCCATCAGGCCTGGTGATGGCAGGTGACTGGCCGGTCGCCCATCAGCCGCGCTGATGGGCGAGGCCCAAATGGTGATCACCCGTGCATGCCAAGCGCATGCCAAGTGCTTGCCGTTGGTGAAAGAATCGCTCCTTTTCCGGTGCCTAGCCCAAAGGAAGAGGGACGCTTCGATGGACAACTTCGACTATGTGATCGTTGGCGGCGGCTCAGCCGCTTCGGTGATCGCCAACCGGCTCACCGCGGCGGGTGACTTGACGGTCTGTGTGCTCGAAGCCGGGCCGGTGGACAGCAACCCTTTCATCCACATGCCGGCGGGGTTCGTGAAGACCCTGTTCAACCCCGACATCACCTGGCCCTTCGAGACCGAGGCCACCGAATGGACCGGTGGCCGGCGCATCCCGACGACGCAGGGGCGCACTCTCGGCGGCTCGGGTTCGATCAACGGCCAGGTCTTCGTGCGCGGCCAGGCAGCAGACTTCGACGGCTGGGCGCAGCGTGGCAACAGCGGCTGGAGTTTTCGCGAGGTGTTGCCCTACTTCAAGAGCATCGAACGCCGCGTGACTTCACAAGCGCGGGCCAGTGCTGGCGCGGGTACCGGCGCAGGCACTGGCGCAGGCCCACAAGCCACTACCGACGACGACCTCTGGCGCGGCCACCACGGCGAGCTGCCGGTCACCGACCTGCCCTGGCATCACCCGCTGTGCGAAGCTTTTATCGACGGCGCGGCGAGCATCGGCTACCCGCGCAACCCCGACTACAACGGCGAACACAACGACGGTGTTGGTTACTACCAGCGGGTCATCGAAGGTGAACGCCGGATCAGCGCGGCGCGCGCCTATCTGTACCCGGCGATGAAGCGCAGCGGTCTGACCGTGATCACCAACGCGCATGCCAATTCGATCGTGCTCGAAGGCCGCCGCGCCCGCGGCGTGTCTTACTCCCGCGGCGGCCAGCAGCTCGAAGTCCACGCGCGGCGCGAGGTCATCGTCTGCGCCGGCGCGGTGAATTCGCCCAAGCTGCTACAGCTCTCGGGCATCGGCCCGGGCGCGCTGCTGCAACAGTTCGGCATCGAGGTCCGTCACGAGCTTGCCGGTGTCGGCGAAAACCTCGGCGACCATTTCAGCCCGCGCATCGTGGTGCGGGTGAAGAACAGCGGCACGATCAACAACCTGGTCAGCGGCCTGCCACTGCTCGGCGAGCTCACGAAGTGGCTGTTGCGCAAGCCGAGCGTGCTCGGTCTGTCGGCGGCCATCGTGCATGCCTTCGGCAAATCCGACGCGCGCCTGCTTCAGCCCGATATCACCGCGATCTTCACGCCGGCGAGTTACCGTGCCGGCAAGCTCGGCTCGCTCGACGACTATCCCGGCATGACCGCTGGCGCCTGGCAGATGCGGCCGCAGAGCGTCGGCCATGTGCGCATCCAGTCAGCGCAAGCCGCCGACGCGCCGCTGATCCAGCCCAACTACCTGGCCGAAGAAGGTGACCGCCAGGTGCTGCTGGCCGCCATCCGCATGGCGCGGCGCATCCTGGCGACGCCGGCGCTGGCGCAGTACTACGAAAGTGAACAACTGCCTGGTGTCAATGTGCAGAGCGACGATGAGCTGCTCGACTTTGCGCGGCAATACGGATCGAGCTGTTATCACCTCGCCGGCACTTGCAAGATGGCGCCGGCCAGCGATCCGGGCGCCGTGGTCGACGCCGAACTGCGGGTGTACGGCATCGAAGGCCTGCGTGTCGCCGACGCCTCGATCATGCCGGCCGTGACCTCGGGCAATACCTACGCGCCGACCTTGATGATCGGCGCCAAGGCCGCCGACCTGATCCTCGGCCGCCGGCTCGCGCCGGCCGAGCATGTGCCGGCCCATCATCCGGCCCATCTTCCGGCCGATCTTGCAACCGCAAACGCGCGCATCGACCTCGATCTCGACGGCTTGGGCCTGGACGTGACACAGCCGGCACAACGCAGCAAGCCCGCTGCCGAGTTGGTCGGCTGACCGGCTGCGCGCGATGACCGCTACGCTGGTGTCACCTTCCCGCGTCGACCCGGCGCCCGGGCTCGGCGAAGCCCGGCGCCTGTCGGGCAAGATCCTTTTTGACGGTGGTTTGCAAACACCGCTGGCCAGCGGCCTGATGGATGTGGTCAACCCGGCCACCCAAGAAGTCATCGGCGCCGCGCCCTGCTGCGGCGCGGCGGACGTCGAGAGCGTGGTCAACAGCGCGAGCCGGGCCTTTGCCGGCTGGGCGCGCACCCCGGCGCGCGAGCGCGGCCGCCTGCTGCAACGTGGTGCCGACCTGCTTGCCACGCATGCCGAAGAGCTGGCGCTGTTGCAGACGCTGGAGACCGGCCACCCGATCGCTGCCTTGTCGCGCGGGGATGTCAACACCGGCATCGAGATGCTGCGTTTGTTTGCCGGGCTGGCCAGCGAACTCAAGGGCCGCACCGTGCCGGATGTCGCCGGCATCGTCCACTACACCACCTGTGAGCCGCTCGGCGTGGTCGCCGCGATCATCCCGTGGAACGGCCCGGTGTTCACGATGTCGGCCAAGATCGGGCCGGCACTGACGGCCGGCAACACGCTGATCATCAAGGTCGCCGAAGAGGCGCCGTTTGCGGTGCTGCGCGCCTGCGAGCTGTTGCAGTCGGTGTTACCGCCGGGTGTGCTCAACGTGATTTGCGGCATCCGCGAACAGGTCGGCCGGCCACTCGCCGAGCACCCGCTGGTGCGCAAGATCACCTTCACCGGCTCGGTGCCGGTGGGCCAGCAGATCATGGCCTACGCCGCGGCCAAACTCTGCCCGGTGACGCTGGAGCTTGGCGGCAGCAACCCGAATATCGTCGCCGCCGACGCCGACCTCGAGCTGGCGATTCCGGGCATCGTCGCGGGCATGCGGTATGGGCGGCAAAGCCAGTCTTGCATCGCGGGGTCGCGTGTGTTTGTGCATGCCGATGTCTACGATGAAGTTGTCGAAAAGGTCGTGCAGCGTGTCGGCCGGCTCGTTGTCGGCGACCCGCTGGACGAAGCGACACAAATCGGTGCGCTGAGTTCGAAGCGCCAGTACGCGCGCCTGCAAGGGCTGCTGGCGCGTGTGCGTGATACGCCGGGTGCGCGCATCCTGTGCGGCGGCACGCGGCCTGCCGATGCGCGGCTGGCGCAGGGCCTGTACCTACAGCCGACGCTGATTGACGGCGTCGACAACCTGTCTTCGATGTGCCAGGAAGAGGTCTTCGGCCCGATCGGATTTTTTATCCGCTGGACCGACCACGACGCGGTCATCGCCGCTGCCAACGCCACGCGCTACGGTCTTGTCGCGACGCTGTGGAGCCAGGATATCGGCCGTGCGCTGGACTTCGTTTCGCGCATCGAAGCCGGGCTGGTGCAGGTCAACCACTACAACGGCCCGCGCCCGAATGTGGCTTATGGCGGCACCAAGATGAGCGGCCTGGGCAAGGAGTATTCGTTGGAGAGCATGGTCCAGCATTTCACCTTCAGCAAGACCGTGCTGCTGGGTGCCGGGCGGCGGCCTTGATGCGCGGCTGCTATCAACGGCGTTGATCAGCGGCGTTGAGTAGACACCTTCATCAGATTCCAGCGGCCGGCCCGACCACTTGCCGCAGCGCATCGGCCAACTGCGCGCAGGCCAGCGAACGTGGCCGCTGGCGCGGATAGATGAGCTCGATTTGCACGGCGATGCGCGGCCTGAAGGGCTTGAAGACCAGGTCACCAAAACTTCGCGACAGCGCGCTCGTGCGGTCGACCAGCGCGACGCCGGCGCCTTCGACGACCATCAGGCAGGCGGTCACCGACGAGCTCGCTTCGATTGCGATAAGCGGTGCTGCGAAGCCTGCCGCCAGGCACGCCGCATCGATCGCCTGGCCGAGCCGCGTCGTCGCGCCGAGCGAGATCACCGATTCGCTGGAGAGATCGGCGGCATCAACAAAGGGCCGCGCCGCGAGCGCGTGGCCGGCCGGCACGACGCAGGCCATCTCCGAGCTCAGCAGCGGCTCGGCTTCGACGCCGGCATCGTCGACCGGGCCGTAGACGAGCCCGAAGTCAACCTCGCGGCGCGCGACACGCTCAACCACATTCGGTGTCGACAGCGACTGGATCGCCAGCGTCACACCCGGCCGGCGTTGACGGAACAGCGCCACCGCGCGTGGCAAAAAAGCATTCACCAGGGTCGGCGATGTCGCCAGCACGAGCCGGCCGACGATGCCGTCACGCATACCTTCGACGAGCCGGCCGAGGGTATCGACGCGGCCGAAGATCTCGGCGACATCGGGCATCAACGCCAGCGCTTCGGGTGTCGCGTGCAGCCTGCCGCCAAGGCGCTCGAAGAGCTTGAACTTCAACCGCTGCTCGGTGTGTTTGAGGACTGCGCTGACCGCCGGCTGGCTGACATGCAACTCCTGCGCCGCCGCGGTCACCGAGCCGGTGCGCATGATGGCGTGGAAAACTTCGAGCTGGCGCAGGTTCATGGTGTTGCGCCGATCGTGACCGCGGCGCCGGCAGCGGCCGCAGCGGCCGCAGCGACGGCGACGGGCGCACGGCGACGTCTCATCGCGCCGGCCGCTCGTTGCCGGTGCGCGGCACCAGGCCGAGCAGGTTGCGCGTGAAGCCGCCGTCGACGACCAGTTCTTCGCCGGTGATGTAGTCGGCGCGATCGCTGGCCAGGAACAGCACCGCATCAGCGATGTCCTTCGGCAGCCCGACCCGGCCGGCCGGAATCGCCTGGTTGCGCGGCTCGGCGGTGCCCGGGACGGTGTACGCGGCTTCGGTCATCGGCGTCAGCGTCATGCCCGGGCTGACGGCGTTGCTGCGGATGCCAAACGGCGCCCATTCCAGCGCCAACTGCCGCGACAGCATCGCCACGCCGGCCTTGGCCACCGCGTAGGCGCCGCCGTTGGTATTGGCGTGGCTGGCCGCGATCGACGCGATATGGACCAACGCGCCCCGGCCCTTGCTGCGCATCTGGCGGCCGAAGTTTTGCGAGCAGAGAAAGTAGCCCGTCAGGTTGATGGCGAGAACCGCGTTCCACTCTTCGAGCGTCAGCGATTCGAGCGCGCCCGGGCGCAACACGCCGGCGCCGTTGACGAGGATGTCGCAAGGCCCGAAGGCCGACTCGCTGCGCTCGGCTGCGGCGCCGACGCTGGCCGGGTCGCTGACGTCGCAGCCGATCGCCAGCGCCTGGCCGCCCCGCTGCGTGATCTCGGCCGCGGTCGCCTGGGCACCTTCGAGGTTGCGGTCAAGCACCGCGACACGGGCGCGCTGCGCCGCAAAGCCGAGCGCGATCGCACGACCGATGCCGCTGCCGCTGCCGGCGCCGGTGACGACGCAGATGCGGCCGGCGAGACCGAGGAAGTCGGCGTCACGACCCGCCTGGGGTTCAGCATCACGGTCGGTATCACGGTCGGTATCACGGTCGGCGTTCACAACGTCTCCTTCAACCAGGCGCAGGCTGCGTCCATCGCAGTCGTCGATGTATCGATGAGGCCGACCCAGAATAAAAAGCCGTGGTTCATATCCTCGTACTGCGCGAACTGGACGGGCACGCCGGCCTGGCCCAGGCGCTCGGCGTACGCCACGCCCTCGTCACGCAGCGGGTCGAAACCGGCGGTCATCACGTAGGCCGACGGCAGGCCGGCGAAACTGGCGGCGCGCAGCGGCGATGCAAACATGTGGGCACCGTCTTGCGCGTGCGGCAGATAGTGGTCCCAGAACCAGACCATCGCCTCGCGTGTCAGGCCATAGCCGCTGCCGCGCTCGCTGTAAGACGGCCGCTGCACGGCGTAGTGGTCGGTCACCGGGTAGAGCAGCAGTTGCGCGCTGATCGCCGGCCCACCTTCATCACGCGCACGCAGCGCGATCACTGCGGCGAGGTTGCCCCCCGCGCTGTCGCCAGCCACGGCCAGGCGCGCCGGGTCAGCGCCGAAGCTGCTGGCATGTTCAGCGACCCACCGCGTGGCCGCGAGGCAATCGTCCACCGGTGCCGGAAATTTGGCTTCGGGTGCCAGCCGGTAGTCGACCGAAACCACGATCGTGCCACTGCGCCGGCAGAGCTGGCGGCAGATGCCGTCGTGGGACTCGATGCTGCAGACCACAAAGCCGCCGCCGTGGAAAAAGACGGTGACCGGCAGCGCCGCGCCGTCGTCGCGCGACGGCGGCTGGTAGATGCGGATCTGCATCTCGCCGCCGGGGCCGGGGATGAAACGATCTTCGACGTTTCGGACTTCGTCGAGCGGCTGGCCGATCTTGTAGCGGCTGGCATCGGTCGCGCGGACCTGCGCGATCGGCAGCGAGATCATCGGCGGCAGCAGCGCCGCCTTGGCGAGCATCGTCTGAAGCGTCGGGTGCAGGGTCATGGTGGCCAGGAGTTGACGAAGTGGATCGGCAGCGTGAGGGTCGGGCGGCTCAGGTTGGCGACGACGCCATCGACGCGGTCGCCTCGCCGGGGACGATCGCCGCGCCGGATGTCGCCGGCGCTTTGGCCTGGCGGCTCAATCGAAAGCCTGCATAGCCCTTGGCCGCGACCTCGTCGCACTTTTGCCGGTAAGGCACGACGCCGCCGCAATAGGGCATGAAGACGCGCGGCTTGCCGGGCACATTGGCGCCGACATACCAGGAGTTGGCGAGCGGGAAAAGCGTGCGATCGGCGACCTCGTTGACATGCGCAACCCAGGCTTCCTGCGCGCTGTCTTCGGCCTCGATGGTCTCGATGCCGTCAGTGCGCATCGCGACCAGGCAATCGCAGATCCAGCCGACATGCTGCTCGATCGCAAAGATCATCTGCGCCAGCACCGACGGGCTGCCGGGGCCGGTGATGATGAAGAGGTTGGGGAACCCCGCCGTCATCAGGCCGAGATAGGTCTTCGGCCCTGCGGCCCAGGCGTCGCCGAGGCGGCGGCCGCCGCGGCCGGTGATGTCCAAACGCAGCAACGCGCCGGTCATCGCGTCGTAGCCGGTCGCAAAGACCAGGCTGTCCAGTTTGTATAGCGCGTCGCGGGTTTGCACCCCCTCGGCGGTCAGGCGCTCGATCGGCGATTGGCGCAGGTCGACCAGGTTGACATTGGCGCGGTTGAAAGTCGCGTGGTAGTCGGTGTCGACACAGATGCGCTTGGCGCCGATCGGGTGGTCAGTCGGGCACAGGGTGGCCGCCACCGCGGGGTCGTGCACGGTGGCGCGGATCTGCGCCCGCACGAAGTCTGCAGCGGCGTCGTTGGAGCGGCGGTCGATGATCAAATCATTGAACGCATGCATGAAGTTCACGCCGCCGGTTTGCCAGCGCCGTTCGAACTCGGCCTGCCGTTCTGCCGCCGGTGTCTCATGGCCCTTGCGCGTGCTGCGTTCGTAAATCGTGCCCGAGGTCGTCTGCTCACGCGCCTGTTGGCGCAGCGCCGGGTAGTGGTCCTTCCAGCTTCGCTCGTAGGCATCGTCCATCGGCGCGTTGCGCGCCGGGATGCTGAAGTTGGGTGTGCGCTGGAACACCGTCAACTGCGCCGCCTGTGCAGCAATCTCCGGGATGCACTGGATGCCGGATGAGCCGGTGCCGATGACACCGACGCGCTGGCCGCTGAAATCGACACCCCCGTGCGGCCATTGCCCGGTGTGGTGCGTCTGGCCCTTGAAGTCCTGCAAGCCCGGCAGATCGGGCACGCGCGCGGCCGACAGGCAGCCGGTGGCCATGATGCAAAAGCGCGCAAGGACCGGGGCGCCGTCATCGGTGTGCACCGACCACAGGCCATGGGTGTCGTCGTAGTGCGCCGCCGTCACACCGCGGTTGAAATCGATAGCACACCGCAGATCAAAACGATCGGCGACATGGCGCGCGTAGGCCAGGATCTCGGGCTGCGGCGCAAAACGTTCGCTCCAACGCCATTCCTGCTGCAGCGCGGCGTCGAACGAGTACGAATACTGCATGCTTTCGACATCGCAGCGCGCGCCTGGATAGCGGTTCCAGTACCAGACACCGCCGACATCGCCGCCTCTTTCGAGCACCCGGGCGCGCAGGCCGAGTTGGCGCGCGCGCAGCAGCATGTACAGCCCGGCAAAGCCGGCGCCGACGATGACCAGGTCGAGCCGGTCGCCGCCTTCGGGTGCGATCGGCGCGGCAGCCGAGGCGGGCGAGGCCGGCACGCTGGATGTGGTTTGCGGCGTGCGGCCGGTGCGCTCTTGCAAGGTCAATGTTACTGCTCGGTAGGTTGACATACTCATCAATACCGCACGATACCAGTCGATAGCTGACTTGGCAATGCAGGGCAATGCCGGGTGGCGGTGTCGGACGGCGGTGGCACAGCGGATGTGATCAACAGGGACAAAAATTTGTCGCTGATCGATCCGGCACCGCCCCCTACCATCGCGCCGACTCGGCCCACGCCCTCAGCCCTCAGCCCCCAGGCCCCTGCCCCCAGCCCCCAGCCCCATGCCCCGAGCGCGCCGCCCCCATCCCGCGAAAGAAGCTGCCCGAACATGACCGCCTCGGTGCTCATCGAGAACATCCTACAGGCGCTCTGCGCGGGCCTGGCGGTGGGCGCGATGTACGGGCTGATGTGTGTCGGCCTGGCGCTGATCTTCAGCATCATGCGGGTCATCAACTTCGCCCATGGCGAGCTGCTCGTCGCCGGCATGTACGCCAGCCTGCTGGTATTTGCGCCGCTCGGCGTGGGCGTCCTGCTCGGCCCCTACGCCGGGCCGGTGGTGGCCGCGTTGCTGGGATCGGTGCTCGTCTTTCTGCTCGGCATCGTGCTCTACCAAGGCCTGCTGCGCCATGTCAGCGGGCTGCGCGGCGCCGGCATGCAGGGCGAGGGCCACAACCCGCAACTGACCCTGACGCTGGGGGTCTCGCTGATCCTGTCCAACGGTGCCTTGCTGGTCTTCGGCTCGGCGCCGCGGGCCTTGCGCACACCGATGTCGTCCAGCGCCTGGGAGCTGGGGCCGCTGTTCGGCCAGGACATCACCGTCTTCTTCAACCAAGCGCGCAGCGTCGGTGCGCTGATCGCGCTGGCGGTGGCCGCTGGCGTCGCGCTCTTCATCGCGCGGGCGCGCTGGGGCAAGATCCTGCGCGCCGCGGCCGACAACCCCGAGGCCGCGACCTACATGGGCATCGATGTCGACCGAGCCTACCGGCTCGCGTTTGGCATCGGCGCTGCAGTGACCGGGGTCGCCGGCGGCCTCGTCGCCAGCTACCTGCCCTTCCAGCCCTACAGCGGCATCGAATTTGTGATGGTCATGTATGCCGGCGTCGTGCTCGGCGGCATGGGCAGCATCAGCGGCGCTTTTGCCGGCGGGCTGGTGATCGGTCTGGTGCAGCAGATGTCGACCCTGGTGCTGCCGCAGCAGCTGCAGAACACGGCCGTCTTCGTGATCTTCCTGCTCGTCATCCTGTTGCGGCCGCAGGGCCTGTTCGGGCGGAGTGTCGAGCGTGTCTGAAGCGGCGTCGCGCGGCAGCTTCACGCCCGGCCAACGCGCGGCGCTGGTCATCGCCGTCGGTGCGCTGGCCTACCTGGGCGCGACCGCGCTGGTCAGCGACAAGTACTACCAACTCATCCTGACCCTGATCCCGATCTGGGCTACGGTGGGCGTGGCCTGGAACCTGTTCTCGGGCTACTCGGGTTTGATGTCCTTCGGCCATGCCGCCTTCTTTGGCCTCGGCGCCTACACGGTGGCGATCGGCTTGCAGCGTTTTGGCATCAGCCCCTGGTTCGGCCTGCCGCTGTCTTGCGGGGTTGGGGCATTGGCCGGCTTGGCGGTCGGCCTGCCGACGCTGCGCCTGCGTGGCCACTACTTCGCGCTGGCGATGCTCGCCTACCCGCTGGCGCTGCTGTACTTGTTTGAATGGTTAGGCTACCAGGAAGTTGCGCTGCCGATGCAGCGCGAAGCCCCCTGGGCCTACATGCAATTTGCCGACCAGCGCATCTACGTGCTGATCGCGGTGCTGCTGCTGGTGCTGGCGCTGCTCGTCAACCTGCGGGTAGCACATTCGCGGTTTGGCTTGTCGCTGCTCGCGATCAAGCAGAACGAACCGGCGGCGATGGGCGCCGGCATCCATCCGCGCATCTGGAAGCTGCGCGCGCTGGTGCTGTCGGCGGCGCTGACTGCGATGGCCGGCGCGCTGTATGCGGTGGTGCTGCTGATCGTCACGCCGTCAGCGGTGTTTGGCATGCATGCCTCGGCCCAGGCGCTGATCGTGACGCTCTTCGGCGGCGTTGCGCTGCTCTTCGGGCCGGTGGTCGGCGCCTTGGTGCTGGTGCCGCTGGGCGAGGTGCTGCATGCCGAGCTGGGCGACATCCTGCCCGGCATCCAGGGCGTGGTTTTTGGCGCCGCGATCATCGGCATCGTGCTCGTCGCGCCCGACGGCCTGATGCCCTGGGTGCGCGCACGTTGGCGCGCCCTGAGCGGCAACGCCGATGCGGCGCACGGCACGCCGTCATCGCTTTCGTCGCTTACGTCGCACTCGTCGCTCTCCGACCCTTCGCGGCCCTTCGTCCGCACCGCGCCGGCGGCGACCGGCCGCGCTGATGCCAACCCACGGCCGGTACTGCTGAAGGTGCGCGACCTGAGCCTGCGCTTCGGCGGCCTGCAAGCCTTGTCCAAGGTCAGCTTCGATCTGCACGAAGGCGAGATCCTCGGCATCATCGGCCCCAATGGCGCCGGCAAGACGACGCTGTTCAATGCCCTCAATGGTTTCATCGCGCCGGGTGGCGGGTCGGTGGTCTTCGCGGGCAGCGAGCTGGTTGGCAAGATGCCCTACGAAGTCTGCGCCGCGGGTGTCGGCCGCACCTTCCAGATCGTGCGCCCGTTTGCACAATTGTCGATTGCCGACAACGTCGTCGTCGGTGCGTTTTGCCGCGAAGCCAGCGACAGCGCCGCGCATGCACGCGCCCGGGAAGCGATCGCCGCGGTCGGCCTGGCCGGCCGTGAGCAGCGCATCGGCGCCGGGCTGACCACCGTCGAGCTGCGCCTGATGGAGCTGGCGCGTGCGCTCGCCGCCGGGCCGCGCCTGCTGCTGCTCGACGAAATCCTCGCCGGCCTGGGCGCACCCGAGGTCGAACACCTGCTGCATGTCATCGAGCGCATCCGCGCCAGCGGCGTCACGGTGCTGATCATCGAGCACACGATGCAGGCCATGGTGCGCCTGGCCGACCGCCTGCTGGTGCTCGACCATGGTGTCGTGCTCGCTGACGGCGCGCCGCAGGCAGTCACCCGCGACCCGGCAGTGATCGAGGCCTACCTCGGCAAGAAGTGGTTGCAACATGCTCCGGCTTGAAGACCTGCATGTCGCCTTTGGCGGCTCGCGCGCGCTCGATGGCGTCAGCCTGCATATCGACAAGGCTGAGTTTGTCGCCATCGTCGGCCCCAACGGCGCCGGCAAGACGACCCTGTTCCGCGCGATCTCAGGCGTGGTGCCCTTGCAGTCGGGCCGCGTCTTTTTTGAAGACACCGACCTGGCCCAAATAACGCCGAGTGCGCGGGCGCGCTTAGGCATCGCCCATGTGCCTGAAGGGCGGCAGGTCTTCCCGCGCCTGTCGGTGCTGGAGAACCTGGAGATGGGCGCACAGACCGCCGCCGCGCGGCGCGACTGGAATCAGACCCAGGATCTCGTCTTCACGCTCTTCCCGCGCCTGCACGAGCGCCGCACGCAGGCCGCCGGCACCTTGTCTGGCGGCGAACAGCAGATGCTGGCCATCGGCCGCGGCCTGGCTTCGCTGCCGCGCCTGCTGATGCTCGACGAGCCGTCGATGGGCCTGGCACCGGCGATCGTCGACCAGGTCTTCGAATGCATCGGCCAGATCCACCGCGAACGCGGCATCGCGATCCTGCTCGTCGAGCAGCGTGCCGCCGAGGCACTGTCGGCATGCAGCCGCGGTTATGTTCTCGAGTCCGGCCGCATCGTGCTGCAGGGCGCGCACGACGAACTGCTGCGCGACGCGCGGGTCACCCAGGCCTACCTGGGCCATTGAAGCCCCCACACCCCACCCTAACCCCACACCTCATCAGGAGACCAAGATGAACCGGAAGTCTTACATGCAACGCGCGCTGGTCGCGCTGCTCAGCGTCGGCAGCGTCGGCCTGTTGGCCACCGTCGCCATCACGCCGGCGCTGGCCGCCGATCCCAAGGAAGTCAAGCTCGCGCTGGTGGTGCCGCTGTCCGGCCCCTGGGCGCGCAATGGCGAGTTGCATCAAAAGGGCGCGCAACTGGCGGTCGACCAGATCAATGCCGCCGGTGGCATCAAGGCCCTCGGCGGGGCGAAGTTGAAACTCATCGTCGGTGACGCTGGCGACAGCACCGAGAAGGCCAAAAATGCGATGCAACGCATCCTGTCGGCGAACGAAGACCTGACCGGCGGCACCGGCGCCTTTGTCAGCTCCTTCACGCTCGCGGTGACCGAAATCACCGAGCGCGCCGAGCTGCCCTGGCTGACACTTTCTTATTCCGACCAGATCACCAACCGCGGCTACAAGTACGTCTTCCAGACCTCGCCGACCGCCGGCAAACAGTCCGGCGACGCCCTGCCGGTGATCCTGGAAATCGCCAAGCAGGCGAACGTGGCCAAGCCGACGACGATCGCGATCATCCAGGACAACACCGCCTCGCCGGCGAGCTTCACCAAGCCGATGCGCGAAGGCGGTTTTGACAAGCTCGGCCTGAAGCTCGTCGCCGACGAAACCTTCACGCCGCCGCTGTCGGACGCGACCTCGCTGGTGCAGAAGGTGCGCAACGCCCGCCCCGACCTGCTGCTGGTGCTGACGACCAACGTGCCCGATACCAAGCTCGTGCTCGAAAAACTCAACGAGATGGGCCTCGGCAAGGGCCGCCTGCCGGTGATCACCAACGGCGGCCATATGGGTGCGCCGGAGCTGCTCAATGTCGTCGGCAAGGACCTGCTCGAAGGGGTGATGGTGGCCATCGCCAACTGGGGCGGCAAGGGCCATGAGGCGCTGATCAAGGACTTCCGCGCCAAGACCGGCGAGCCCTGGATGACGCAGGACAGCATGTCGACCTACGGCGACATCCAGTTGTTCAAGGACGCCATCGAGCGCGCCGCGTCGGCCGACCCGAAGAAGGTCGCCGCCGCGCTGCGCGCGATGGACTCGGTTGACGGTGCGGCGCGCTATTTCCCCGGCCAGCGCTTGAAGTTCGAGGCCAACGGCCGCCGCGCCGATGCCGCGCTGGTGATGTTGCAGTGGCAGGGTGGCGAGCCGAAGCCAGTCTTCCCGCCGGTGCTGGCCACTGCCACGCCGGCCTGGCCGAAGCGTTGAACCGCTGAACGGCTGAACCGCTGAACTGGAATCGGGGAGATCAATCATGGCTAACTCGGCATCCCAGCGGTCATCGGCGCCCGCGGCCCGCATCTTGCCGCGATGGCGCCAGACCTTGTGCGCCGCCGCGGTGCTGCTCGGCGCGCTGGCCGCACAGGCCTTTCCCGACAAGCCGGTGCGCATCGTCGCCGGCTTTGCGCCGGGTGGTGCCGATGTCTCGGCGCGTTTGATCGCCGAGCGCCTGCAAGCGCTGTGGGGCCAGCCGGTGGTCATCGACAACAAACCCGGCGCCGCCGGCAATATCGGCGCCGACGCGGTGGCGCGCGCCGCCCCCGACGGCCACACGCTGCTGCTGTTTGTCAACTCGTACACCATCAACACCACGGTCTACAAAAACCTGAGTTGGGACCTGCTGCGCGACTTCAACAGTGTCGGCCGTTACGGCACCTCGCCGATGGTGGTGGTGGTCAACAACGAGCTGCCGGTGAAAGACCTGCGCGGCCTGATCACCCTGCTGCGCAGCCAGCCCGGCAAGCTCAACTACGGCTCGGCCGGTATCGCCACCGCACCGCACCTGGCGGTGGAGTGGTTTGCCACCCGCACCGGCGTGCAGGCCGTGCATATCCCCTATCGCGGCTCGGCACCTTCGGTGGTCGGCCTGATCGGCAACGAGGTTCAGTTTTCATTCGGCGCGCTGTCGGCCTTCGAGCCGATGCTGCGTGATGGTCGCGTGCGCGCATTGGCGGTGACGACCGCGCAGCGCCACGCCGGCCTGCCCGACCTGCCGACCGTCGCCGAGCAAGGCGTGGCCGGCTTCGACGCCGATATCTGGTATGGCTTCATGGTCCCGGCGGCGACACCGGCGGCGCTGGTGCAAAAACTCGGCCGCGATTTGGCGGCCGTGCTTGCCGAGCCCGAGCTGCAAACCAAACTGCGTGCTCGCGGCGTCGAGCCGGCGTATCTGGACAGCGCGCAGACCGGCGCGCTGGTGCGCAAGGACGTGACACGCTGGCGCGAAGTCGCCGAACGCATCCAGTTGAAGCTGGATTGACAGCCATCCCTTTGAGCACCCCGCATTGGAGCCGCCATGAACGCGCCCTTCAGCCGCACCCTTTTTGACCTGCTGCGTGAACAAGCCCAGGCGCGGCCGGACGCGCTGGCCGTGATCTGCGGCGAGTCCGGCAACACCGCCAGCGACAGCCCCAGCACGACCACCAGCACGACCACCAGCACGGACACCACCAGCACCACGAGCACCACGAGCACCAGCTATGCCGCGCTGCTGGCACGCGTGCAGCACCTGGCCGGCGCGCTGCGTGCTGCCGGCGTGGCGCGTGGCGACCGCATCGGCCTGCTGGTGAGCAACCGCATCGAATGGATCGAGATATTTTTTGCCAGCGCCGCGGTCGGCGCGGTGCTGGTGCCGTTCAGCACCTGGTCCAAACCACGCGAGCTGGCTTTCTTGCTGCAAGACAGCGGCGCGTCGATGCTCTTTGTGCAAGACCGCCTGGGCAAGGACAGCCTCAGCGAGGGCCTGCTCGCGGTGCTGCCACAACTGGCCGAGCACCAGCCCGGCGGCTGGCAGGCGCCGGACTTCCCGCAGTTGCGCTGCGTGGTCATGATCGGCGAGACCCGGCTCGCTGGCGCGCTGGGGTATGCCGAGTTCGCCGGCGCGGGTGCGCCGATCACGACAACGATCACGACACCGATGGCCGATCCGCTGGCCCCGGGTGACGGCGCAGCGGCGCGTGATGTGTCGACGATCCTCTACACCTCGGGCTCGACCGCGTATCCAAAAGCGGTGCCGATGCAGCATGCGGCGATGATCGAAAACGGCTTCAATATCGGCGAGCGCCAGGGCCTGCGCGCGGGTGACCGCGTGCTGCTCGCGCTGCCGCTGTTCTGGTCCTACGGCTGCGCCAACGCCGCCTGCGCAACCTTCACGCATGGTGCCACGCTGGTGCTGCAAGAGCGCTTCGAGCCAGCTGGCGCGCTCGAGCTGATCGAGCGCCATGCCGTGACCGCGATCTATACCCTGCCCGGCATGACCGCAGCCCTCGTCACGCACCCCGACTTCACACCCGCGCGCACCGCCAGCCTGCGCACCGGGCTGACCATCGGCGCACCACGCGATGTCGAAACCGCAGCACTCGTGCTCGGCGCCAGCGAGATCTGCAATATCTACGGCCAGACCGAGTCCTACGGCAACTGCTGCGTGACCTGGCACCACTGGCCGCTGGCGCGGCGCCAGGCCGTGCAGGGCCCGCCGCTGCCGGGCGTCACGGTGCGCATCGTCGATGTCGACACCGGCGCCGTGTTGCCCGCCGGCGCGCAGGGCCTGATCGAAGTCACGGGCTATCTCACGCCGGGATATGCCGGCAAGAGCCAGGCGCAGAACACGACGGCGTTTACCGACGACGGGTTTTTTCGCACCGGCGATCTCGGTTGCCTGACTACCGACGGCGACATGCAGTTTGCCGGCCGCGATGGCGAAATGATCAAACGTGCCGGCATCAATATCGCGCCGGCCGAGGTCGAAGAGTTGCTGCAAAAGCATCCGGGCGTCGCGCTGGCCGGGGTCACCGGCGCGCCCGACCCGGACAAGGGCGAGGCGATCGTCGCTTTTGTCGTCGCCCGGCCCGGCCAGGTGCTTGAGCCCGACGAGCTGCGCCGCTTCTGCCGCGCCGAGGCTTCCAACTACAAGGCCCCCGACCGCATCGAGATTTGCAGCAGCTTGCCGCAGACACCAACCGGCAAGCTGCTGCGCCGCGAGCTGCGCGCGCTGGCCGTGGCCTTGCCGGCGCTGACGCGCAACTGAGCTGGCGGCGCGGCGCCCGCTCACCGGGCGGCGGGGCCGCGGGCGGTATCGCGAGTGGCGCGATGCTGCCGCGATCGCGGCGCGATCATGGGGCAACACTGGGGCGATACTCCAGGCCCACCGCGGCCCTGGTCGCGCACGCACGAGGCCCGGCACGGAAGTCTTGCGATGAATATCCAACAGCTCGAAACCTTCTACTGGATCGCCCAGCTCGATACCTTCAGCGCCGCCGCCGACCGGCTGTGTACGTCGCAGGCCGCTGTCTCGGCGCGCATCCGCGAACTTGAGAGTGAACTCGATGTCGTGCTCTTCGACCGCATCGGCCGGCGTGTGCAACTCACGCTGAAAGGCCGCGAGTTGCTGATGCACGCGACCAAGGTGATCAGCGAAGCAGCGCAATTGCGCATGGCCGCCGGCCGGCCCGAGATGCTGCAAGGGACTTTGAAACTCGGTGTCGGCGAACTCATCGCCTGGCGCTCGCTGGTGGCGCTGGTGAATGGCCTGAAGCAGCGCTATCCGGAGATGACGATCGAGTTCCAGGTCGACCTCAACAGCAACCTGCTGCGCCTGCTGTCACGCGGCGAGATCGATATCGCGGTGGTCGGCGGCCCGGTCGAGGCCGGCGATCTGCGCTGCAAGCCGATCGGTGCGATGAAGATGACGTGGATCGGCGCACCCGCGCTGCTGGCGGCGCGACCGCCGGCACAGCTACATGCACAGCCACACGCCCAACCCCACGCACGCCCAGCCGACCTGGCCGGGCTGCCGATCATCTCGCTCGGTCCGGGTGCGCGGCTGCACGCCCAGATGCACGCCTGGTTTGCCCAGGGCGGCACCGCGCCGGTCTCGGTGAGCCACTGCAACAGCGTGTCGACTTTGCTGCGCGCGGTGCGTGCCGGGCTGTTCATCTGCATCGCGCCCGAAGAGCTGGTCAGCGCCGAGATCAACAGCGGCGAGCTGCTCGCGCTGGCCACCGAGCCGCCGCTGCCGGCGCTGACTTTTTTTGTCGCCACGCGCAGGGACAGCGTCGACCCGGCGCTGGACGATATCGCGCTCACGGTGGCCAGCCTGACGCGGCTGCCGGAGCCGGGCACGGCGGCTTAGCGCGAGGTCCGGTCTGAAGGTCTATTCTCAAGCTCTATTCTCAGTGGTACGTTGACCTACTGTAGAGTATGATCGACGCTGGGCCTGCGGCTTGACAGCTCGTCAGCGCGCAGCAGAGGGCCGGCATCGAAGCGCCGGCCCGGGCCCTGATGCTGCCTTCGGAGCCTCCATGCCGGAACTGTCAACGCTTGTCTCGTCCGCGCCGTCCGCGCCGTCAGCACCACCGACGCCTGCCGCCACGGCGCGCCGCGTGCCCGCCTACGAACTGCTCGCCGCCGACATCCAGGCCCAGGGTGTGACGACGGTGTTTGGCCTGATGAGCGACGACACCGCGCTCTTTGTGACCACGCTCGACGGCATGGGCGTGCGTTTTCACGGCGCGCGCCACGAAAACAACGCGATCGCGATGGCCGAGGGTTACGCCGCCGCCACCGGCCGGCTCGGCATCGCGATCATCGGCCGCGGCCCGGCAACCGCGAACGCGCTGCACGGCGCGGTCTACGCCGCGCGCACCGGCTCCAAGGTGCTGCTGATCTTCGGTTACCACGCGATGGCTGCCGCGCCGCCGAACGGCCTCGGGCCCGACGGCAAGGCCTTCAGCGCGCTCGGCGTGCTCGAAGCCGCGGGCCTGAAAACCTATGTCGCCGCCGACGCCCACGGCGCGCGGCGCACGCTGGCCGAGGCCACAGCGGCGGCAAACGCCGGCGGCTGCGTGGCGCTGCTGCTGCCGACGAATGTTCAGAATGCGCTGCTCGATTTCAGCGCACCAACAGCAGCACCAGCACCAACGGCAACGCCCTTGCAACGGCCCCGACTGCGCGCCCGGCCGGCGGCGATCGCCGCGGCCAGCGCCTTGCTAAGCCAAAGCCGCAGGCCACTATTTATCGCCGGCCTGGGCGCCTGGCGATCAGGTGCGCGTGACGCCTTGATCGCGCTGGCCGACAAGGTCGGCGCGGTGCTGGCAACGACGCTCAAGGCCAAGGACATGTTTCGCGGCGAGCCCGACAACCTGGGCATCCTCGGCTCGTTTTCGCATGCCGCGGCGCGCCGGCTGATCGACCAGGCGGATTGCATCGTCGCTTTTGGCGCCGGCCTGAACCAACGCACCACCAGCTACGGCACCGCGCTGCCCGCGGGCGTGCCGCTGATCCAGGTCGATCTGCTGCGCTCGAATATCGGGCGCTGGTGCGCGGCCGATATCGCGGTCGTCGCCGATGCGCTGAGCGCGGCCGAACAGTTGTCGGCCGCGCTGGCCGAGCGGCCCGCCGCCGACAAGGTTTTTCACACCCGCGAGAACCGCGACTTCCTCGCCGGGCACGATCTGGCGAGTGAATTCCAGCCGGCGCCGACACCGCGCACGATGGACCCGCGCTCGCTCGGCATCGCGCTCGACCGCCTGCTGCCGGCGAACCGCAACGCGGTCTACGACGCCGGCAATTTTTTGCAAGTGCTGCCGTACATCTCTGCCGCTAGCCCCGACCACCACAAAAACTCGCACGACTTTTCGTCGATCGGCATGGGCTTCGGTACCGCGCTCGGGTTTGCCTGCGGTACACCCGGGCGGCCGACCGTGCTGTTCCTCGGCGACGGCAGTTTCCTGATGACGATGGGCGAGCTTGAGACGGCTGTCCGCGAGGACATCCCGCTGATCATCATCCTGATGAACGATTGTGCCTATGGCGCCGAGTTGCACTTCCTGAAGACCCGCGACATGCCGGTGGCAATGTCGGTATTCCCGGATGTCGACTACGCGCCGGTGGCCGCCGCTTTTGGCTTCGACGCGCATACCGTGCGCACGCTGGCCGAACTCGAAGCGCTGGCGCCGCGCTTGCGCAACCCCGCCGGGCCGTTCTTCCTGGACTGCACGATCAACGCGGCAGTGGTCGCGCCCTTCCTGCTCGAAACCGTCGAGCACGAGCGGCGCAAGACTTGAAATGTTAGCCCCCACGCTAGTCGCTACGCGCCTGCGCTGCCATCCGGCTTGCAGGCCGGCTGGCCCTCGCCAGCCACAAAGCCCCTTTCGGGCCTTCGTGCGCGGGCTCAGCCCCCCAGGGGGGCTTCAGGCCGCTTGGGGCGGCCCGACGCTGGCCTGAGTCCGCGGGAGACCCCATGCGCACACCCATCTGCGACCGCCTGGGCATCGAGCTGCCCATCTTCGCCTTTTCACATTGCCGCGATGTCATCGTCGAGGTCAGCAAGGCCGGCGGCTTTGGCGTGCTCGGTGCGGCTACTGGCAGCCCCGAGCAGTTGGAGACCGAACTGCGCTGGATCGACGCACGCATTGGTGGCCGGCCGTATGGTGTCGACGTCATCATCCCGACAAGTTACGACGCTGCGGCTGAAGCCGCGGCCGACGATCCGGCGAAGCTGATCCCGCAGGCGCAGCGCGACTTTCTCGAAGGCATCCTTGCCGCCGAAGGGGTGCCGCGGCTACCGCCTGACGAGGAGACCCGGGTCCACCAGGAGATCGCCCAGGGTCGCGGCCAGATGACCCCCGACGGCGCGCGGGCGTTGGTCGCCACCGCCTTGCGCCACCCCGGCGTGAAGATGATCGTCAGCGCACTCGGCGCGCCGCCGCCGGATATCGTGGCCGAGTTGCAGGCGCGGGGCATCGTCATCGGCGCACTCTGCGGCAAGCCGCAGCATGCGCGCAGACAGCTCGCCGCCGGGGTCGAGGTGATCATTGCCCAGGGCACCGAAGCCGGCGGCCACACCGGCGAGATTGCAACGATGGTGCTGGTACCCGACGTGGTGCGGGCCTGCGGCCCCGGCGTGCCGGTGCTCGCCGCCGGCGGCATCGCCCACGGCAGCCAGATCGCCGCCGCGCGGGCGCTCGGCGCGCAAGGCGTCTGGTGCGGCACGGTCTGGCTCGGCACCCGCGAAAGCGAGCTCACGCCTTTCGAGCGCGAGGCGATGTTCGCGGCCCGCGCCG
>JANOKR010000258.1:0-2902 GCA_031419315.1 Betaproteobacteria bacterium | reverse complement strand
CGAAGAAGTGGGGCTGCTGCCTGAACATGTGCAGATCGTCGCGCGCACCCGCGACTGGCTTCGCTACGAAGTGCCCGAGCACTACATCCGCAAAGAAGCGCGTGGGCATTACCGCGGCCAAAAGCAGATCTGGTTTCTGCTGCGCTTGCTCGGCCGCGACAGCGACATGAACCTGCGTGCCACCGACCACCCAGAGTTTGATGCCTGGCGCTGGAACGAATATTGGGTGCCGCTGGACATGGTCATCGAGTTCAAGCGTGGCGTTTACGAGATGGCGCTGACCGAACTCGCGCGCTTCTTGCCGCGGGTGAACCAGCACAACCGATTCTTGCGTGGTGGCGCGCGTGGCGGCCAGCGGCGCGATGACGGCCTGCCGCCGCAACAAGACGAAAACAACCCACCGCCGGAGGCGCCGGGTTGAGACGCTGATCGCGGCATGAGCCTGCGCCGCAATCCGGCGCTCGGCTACGCGAGCACCAGATTGTCGCGATGAATCAGTTCGGGCTCGCTGGCGTAGCCGAGCAGCGCGCTGATTTGCGACGAGGCCTTGCGTGCGATCAACCTGGCCTCTGGAGCCGAATAGTTGGCCAGGCCGCGCGCGATTTCGACCCCCGCCGCGCTGCGCACCGCGATCACATCACCGCGTACAAAATCGCCGCTGACCTCGGTCACGCCGATCGGCAGCAGGCTCTTGCCTTCGTCGCGCAACTTGACCACCGCGCCATCGTCGACGCTGACCGCGCCGCGCAACTGCAGGTGGTCGACCATCCACTGCTTGCGTGCCGCGAGTTTGGGCGTGCTCGCCGCAAGCAAGGTGCCGATGGCCTCGCCGCGCGCCAGCCGCAGCAGCACATCGGGCTCGCGCCCCCAGGCGATGACGGTACCCGCGCCACTGCCGGCCGCGCGCTTGGCGGCGAGGATCTTGGTCAACATGCCGCCGCGCCCGATGCTCGAGCCGGCGCCGCCGGCCATGCGTTCGAGCTCTGGATCACCGGCGGTCGCGGTGTCGACAAAACGGGCGTCCGGGTGGCTGCGCGGGTCGGCCGAAAACAGGCCGCGTTGGTCGGTCAGGATCACGAGAGCGTCGGCCTCGACGAGGTTGGCCACCAGCGCGCCGAGGGTGTCGTTGTCGCCGAACTTGATCTCGTCGTTGACGACGGTATCGTTTTCGTTGATCACCGGGATGACTTTTAGCCGCAGCAGCGTGAGCAGTGTCGACCGTGCGTTCAAGTAGCGCTCGCGGTCGGCGAGGTCAGCGTGCGTGAGCAGCACCTGCGCGCTGGGCATGCCATGCTGGCGCAGCTGCGTTTCGTACATCTGCACCAGGCCCATCTGGCCGACGGCCGCCGCCGCCTGCAGCTCGGGCAGTGCCTTCGGCCGCGTCTGCCAACCCAGGCGCTGCATGCCCTCGGCAATGGCGCCGCTGGAGACCATCAACACTTCGCGGCCCTCGCCAGCCAGCGCGGCGAGCTGGCGGGCCCAGTTGCCGATGGCCTGCGCGTCGACGCCACGGCCCTCGTTGGTGACGAGGCTGGAGCCGACCTTCACGACGATGCGCCGCGCCAGGCGCAGCAGCTCAGACATCGCCGCTCCGCGGGCCCTCGTGGGGGTGCGTGGCGGCGTGGGTTGCGGAATGCGCGGCATCCACATCATCGAAGCGCAGGTCGCTGACCGGCAGCACCTGGCGCTGCGCCTTGACATGTTCGTAGGCCGCACGCACGAGCGGGTCGAGTGCCTCGCGGGCGAGCGCCGAGATCGCGAAGACCGGGCCCTTCCAGCGCAGCCGGCGCACGAAGTCGGCGACCCGCTTGGCGCGCTCTTCGGCCGGGATCATGTCGATCTTGTTGAGCACCAGCCAGCGTGGTTTGGCATGCAGCGCCGGGTCGTAGATCTTCAGTTCTTTGACGATCGCACGCGCCTGCGCCACCGGGTCGGCGTCGTCGAAAGGTGCCAGGTCGATGATGTGCAGCAGCAGCTGCGTGCGCTGCAAATGACGCATAAACTGCAGGCCCTGGCCGGCGCCTTCAGAGGCGCCTTCGATGAGCCCGGGCACGTCGGCGACGACAAAACTCTGCTCCGGGCCCACGCGCACCACGCCCAGGTTCGGGTGCAAGGTCGTGAACGGGTAGTCGGCGATTTTTGGCCGCGCGTTGGAGATCGCCGAGATCAGCGTCGACTTGCCGGCGTTGGGCATGCCGAGCAGGCCGACATCGGCAAGCACACGGAGTTCGAGCTTGAGCTTTTTTGCTTCGCCGGGCCAGCCGGGTGTCTTTTGCCGTGGCGCGCGGTTGGTGCTGGTTTTGTAGTGCAGATTGCCGAAGCCACCGTCGCCGCCCTTGACGACGAGCACCCGCTCGCCGGGGGTGATCAACTCGAACAGGCGTTGGCCGGTTTCTGCGTCGATGGCGATGGTGCCGACCGGGCAGCGCAACACGATGTCGTCAGCGGCGGCGCCAAACTGGTCAGAGCCGCGCCCGGCTTCGCCGTTGCGCGCTTCGAAGCGACGTGTATAGCGGTAGTCGATCAGCGTATTGAGGTTGTTGTCGGCCACCGCCCAGACGCTGCCGCCACGGCCGCCGTCGCCGCCATTGGGGCCGCCAAAGGGGATGAACTTTTCGCGCCGAAAGCTCATGCAGCCCGCGCCGCCGTCACCGGCCGAGACATCGATGGTTGCTTCGTCGACAAACTTCATGGTGACTCAAAAAACAGCAAAGCCCCGGGAACGCCGGGGCTTCGAGGCTCGGCGAAAGTAACGCTTTAAGCCAGGGTGGCTGGCGCCGGCGTGACCGACACCATCTGGCGATTCAGCGCGCCCTTGATGGCAAAGCTGACCTGGCCATCGACCAGCGCGAACAGGGTGTGGTCCTTGCCGATACCGACGTTCGTGCCCGGATGAAATTTG
>JANOKR010000257.1:0-15664 GCA_031419315.1 Betaproteobacteria bacterium | reverse complement strand
TCTGCAGCGCCGCCTGCGGCCCGAGCACCGCGGTCTGGGTGCGCCCGCCAACTTGCAGTTTGAGCAGGCCGCGGTGTTGCGGGTCGAGGTCGGCAAACAGCGTGTAGCCGATCTCGATGCGCGCCAGCGGTGTGGTTGCGGTTGCGGTTGCGGTCGTGGTCACTGGCGTCGACACCGATCCCGGCTGCGCACCTTTGGCGCAGTCGATGCGCAGCGGCAGCACCGAGTAGGCGCCGTCGGTGTGCTCGTCGATCAACTGCGCGCCAACCTCGACGCGGCAAGGCGCATCACCGGCCCGCAGCGTCAGGCGTGCGGCGGCGTAGGCCGCGATTTCGGCGTGTTTGGCGCGGACTTCGCCCCAGCGGATCTCGCCGTCGCCGTCGGCGTCCAGGCCGATCGCGACCTCAAGGTCGCGCAGTGCGATGTCCCATTGACCGCTGATCCGGTTGTTAGCGCTAACATCGATCGACAGGTAGCTGTCGGAAGGTTTGTGCGCCAGCGCCGGCGTCGCCAGCATCAACGCCGCCGTCAGTGCGATCGCCGACCTGGCCACCCAGGACGACCCGAACGTCAAGCGCGCGGGACACATCCCACCGCCGCTCACCGCGCGCTCCCGAGCTGCGCGGCGAGCTGCTTGAGCACGACACTCTCGATGCCCGCATCGGCCATCCACTTCAGCACCGGCGCTGCCGCGGCCGGCTGGCGCGCCGCCGCGGCGGCTTCAAGCAGGATGCGCGCATCGGCGGGCTCGCGCTGCTCGGCCCAGTTCTTTGCGGCCAGTTCGAGTGCGCGCTTGGCTGCAGCATCCGCTTCGGACTTGTCGGCCGCCTTGGCTGTAGTGGCCATGGTCGCCGTCGGCGGGCGGCCCTGAAACGCCAGCACAAACCGGGATTCCTCTTTCTGGTGGCTGGTATCGCCGCGTGCTCTCGCGGCATCAAAACGCGACGCCAACTCGCGTGTCCATCCGGCCGCTGCGACGTCGCCGCTGGCCTGCCCGGCGATTGCCAGGCGCAGCAGCAGCACGTCGGCGCGGGCGCGGTCCTTGAGCAACGGCAGCACCTCGGCAGGCCGGCCGCGGTCGAGCAGGAAGTCGGCGTAGGCGGCCAGCAAATAGGTGTCGGCCAAGCCCAAAGCCAGCGCTTGTTTGAACGCCGCCTCGGCCGTATCAAAAGCGCCACGCAGCGCTTCAATCTCTGCCAGACGTGTGAGCGCCCACAAACTTTGCTCCGAGGCAGCCTTGCGGTCGGCGGCCAGCGCCGCGCGGAGTGCCTGCGCGGCCGCCGCGGCACGCCCGGTCAGCGAGTCGACGTAGGCCGTGCAAGCGACGCCAATCAGCGGCGTCACCAGCGGCGCCAGGCGATCGCAGGCGCGCCGCGCGGCGGCGTAGTCGGCGCGCACCATGTGGATCGCGGCCAGCCACGACCAGGCCTCGGCGTCTTCGGGTTGCACCCGCAGCGCGGCCTCGAGGTCGGCCACCGCGGCGTCAAACTGGTGTTCGTATTGCAGCAGCACCGCGCGCATCACACGCACCGCTGGCGGCGGGTCGATCCCGGGCAAATGTGGCTCTGCCACTTTGCTCGTTCCCCTTGGGGGGCCGAACCCGCGCCGAGCGAGCGCCGGCGCGCTCGCGAGTGGCTGGTGAGGGCCAGCCGGCATGCTTGCCGGATGGCGGCCGGCCTCGGCCGGCCTTGGGGCACCAAGACCCCACCAGGGCCGCAACGCGGCCTGCGCCTGGCCGGCGTAACGCGGGTCGCCTTCGGCGGCGGCGAGCTCGAAATAGCGCCGCGCCAGGCGCACCGCCGCATCGGCGTCTTGCGGCGCACGCTGCACCTCGGCGCGCAGCGCACGCAGCTCGTGTGCCCGCGGGTCGGCAGCGCGGGTGGGCAGGCGCTCGACGACTTCGGCGTCGCTGGCCGGGAGCCGCGGTGCGGCGTCGCTGACCAAAGGGGCCAGCAAAGCGCCGGCAAGGTTCAACAGGATCCAGGTCCGGGAGCAAGAGCGCATGCGGAAATTCAAAACGGCCGGCGGCGGCGATGCGCGATCCTACGTGGTGGCAGCCGCGCTGGATGCGTGCGGCAGCCGGCACCGGCGTCGGCCGCGGGCCTGTCAACCGATCGGCGCAGGCCGCGTTTGAAGGCAGCCGGCGGGGTTTTTGCCTTGCCGGGCTAGGTAGCTACCTCAAGCATTTTGTTCAACTTTCCATCAAATCGAGAGACCGGTCATGACCAAACTCATCACTTCCCTGACTTTCGCGGTTGCTGCCGCCTTCGCCGTGCCGGCCATCGCCGCCTCGCACGCCGGTGCCGCTCCGGCCGCCAAGGCCAGCGAAGCCATGAAAAAAGACGCCGCCCCGAAGGCTGCCGCCGCCAAGAAGGCCGACGCCCCGAAGGCTGCCGCCAGCGGCGCCATGAAAGAAGAAAAGAAGAAGTAATCCACTCGTTGGATAGCTTTGGCACGAAGCCCGGGGCCAGCCCCGGACCTCGTGGTCACGATGAAGGCCGGGTTCGCCCGGCCTTTGTCGTTTTTGCACCCGACCACCCGCTCCACGAGACCGCGCTTCGCCCATTTCCCTGATCGCAGCGCGGGTGGCCGGCCCCACGAGGCCGCGAGTCGATCGATTGGCGCAACAATGTCGGATGCTCCAAAAACTGCTCGACAAGGGTGCCGGCGATGACGCCGAATATGGCGGCGATCTCAGCAACCACCTGCCGATGGCCTTGGTGGCGCTGAAGCGGCTGGGCGCCAGCGACACCCGGCTTGCAGCCTTCGCGCGCAGCTACCGTCGCCAGAAAAAGCTGCCTGCAGCGCCGCCGGCTGCGGCCTGGCCTGCCGGCGAGGCGTGGGCCAGCCACTTCGGCGACCGCAGCGCCTGGCCGGCCTACCGCGCCTTGTTTGCGCAGTGGCTGGTCATCGAAGGGGGCGCCGCGGTCGTCACCCAGGCCTTGCCGGCCTTGATGCCAGGCTGCGGCGCGGCGGCCTTCCACGGCCTGATTCGCACCGCCTACGCGCTGCAAGTCGGGCATGCCGGCGAGCTCGCCGACGGCCTGGCGTACTGGGCCTGCCGGCATCTGCGCTTTGGCGAACGGCCGCAGGGCCGGCAGGCCGACCCGGCCAAGCTGCTGGGCGAGCTGGTGGCCGCCTTCGCCGACCAGCCGCCGGTGCGATCCCGGTTGATCCTGGAGCGCATGCTGGCAGCGGCCAGCGCGCCAAGTACTGCGCCGACTTTCGCGCGCATCACACAACGGCTGAAAGTCAGCGATACGACGCTGGCGATGCTGGCGCGGCAGGCCGCCGAGGTCTACGCCGGCAGCGGCAATTTCACGGCGCTGCACCTGGTGACCAGCGCGCATGCGCTGCGGGTGATCCTGCCGCTGGCCAACGAGCCGCTGGATGCGGTCGGCGACTACTGGGTCGCCTACGCCGCCGGTGTGCTGGCCAGCAAGGTTGCGCTCGACAAGCTCGACGCGGCGCCCGAGCCGCTGCCCTGGCCCGAGCTCGTCGCCGCGGCGGTCGCCAGCGATGACGACCACCTGATCAAGATCGTCGACAGCTGCCGCGAAGAAGAGCGCGCCTACGGCGGCGACGATTGGCAGCGCGCGGCGACGCGGGCGGTCAGCGCGGCATAGCGGCGATGCTTAGGGGCCGGGCCAGGCGCGGCGTGGCGTCGACTGTTGTCGCCGCTCGGCGGCGCGCCTATTCCGGCCGGCCGGTTTCGACAAACAGCTTCAGCCGCTTGTAGGCCTCGGCGATGACACGCTCGACGCCCGGCGCGAGTTTGTCCAGGCCGGCATCGCTGTTGCCGCCGACGCGGTAGGTCATGCGCAGCATCGTCTTGCCTTCGCTGGCGCCGGTGGCGATGGTGAAAACACCGTGCACCGGCAAATCCTGCAGCGGGCCGAAGTTGGCGTAGAGGCGGATCACGCGGCCGGTCTGGACCATCACGACCTGGCCGTGCATGACCAGGTTGCCGTCACCCCAGCGCTCGCACCAGCAGCCGCCGGGGCTGAGCTCGAGGCTCAGGTTGGACGCCTGGCCGGAGTACGAATGCTGGCCGTTCCACCACTTTTGCACCTGCACGATGGCCTTCCATGCGTCGTCGCTGGAGACCATGATTTCTTCGCGGTAGCTCAGCGTAAAACCCGACGCCGAAACCGCGCTGGGCTGGGCCTGCAATGCGGCGACGCCGAGCGCGGCGGCACAGAAAATCAACGCCGTCCGGATGTGATGGATTTTCATCGGCATGAGCATAGAGGCGGCGCACCGGTTGGGCACCCGGGCGCACCCGCAGCACCTGCAGCACCTGCAGCGAGCACAAGCCAGACCGCCCAGCCGCGACAATCCCCCGATGGCCCTGCTGACCCTTACCAACGCGCATCTTGCTTTTGGCCATGTGCCGCTGCTCGACGGTGCGGACTTTTCACTCGAAGCCGGCGAGCGTGTCGCGCTGATCGGCCGCAACGGTGCCGGCAAGTCGTCGCTGCTCAAAGTCCTTGCCGGCATCGAGCTGGCCGACGACGGCCTGCTGCAGGTGCAGACCGGATTGCGCCGCGTTTACGTCGCCCAGGAGCCGGCGTTTGAGTCCGGCACTTCGGTGTTCGACGCCGTAGCCGTTGGTGTCGCCGAAGCGCGTGCCTTGCGCGACCGTTATGAAGCGCATGCCGAAGGCGACGATCTCGACGCGATGCAGACCCGGCTCGAAGCGCTCGATGGCTGGACCTGGGAGCAGCGTGTCACCGAAACCCTGCAACGCCTGCACCTGGACGCCGAGCGCCCCGTGGCCGACCTTTCCGGCGGCACCAAAAAGCGCGTCGCGCTGGCGCGTGCGCTGGTCGCACAGCCGGATGTGCTGCTGCTCGACGAGCCGACCAACCACCTCGATATCGACTCCATCGAATGGCTGCAAGGCCTGCTGCGCGAACGCCGTGGTGCGTTGCTGCTGGTCTCGCACGACCGCGCCTTCATCGATGCCGTGGCGACACGCATCATCGAGCTCGACCGCGGCCGGCTGCGCGCCTACCCGGGCGACTTCCGCGCATTTGAAGCGACCAAGGCGCGCGAGCTCGAAGCCGAGGCGATGGCCGCGGCGCGTGCCGACAAGCTGCTCGCGCAAGAAGAGGTCTGGGTGCGCAAAGGCGTCGAAGCGCGGCGCACGCGCAGCGTCGGCCGCGTCGCGCGTTTGCAGGCGCTGCGCGCGCAGCGGGTGGCGCGCCGCGAACAGATCAGCCAGGTGCGGCTGGACGTCGACGCCGGCACGCCGCCGGGGCGCATCGTGGCTGAGCTGCGTGATGTGAGCATGGCCTTTGGCGAGCTCAAATTGATCCACCGCTTTTCAGCCACGATCCTGCGTGGCGACAAGGTCGGGCTGATCGGCCCCAACGGCTGCGGCAAGACGACGCTGCTCAAACTCATCCTCGGCGAGCTCGAGCCGACCTCGGGTTCGGTGCGCCGTGGCACGCGCCTGGAGGTGGCCTATTTTGACCAGCTGCGCAGCGCGCTCGACCCCGAAGCGACGCTGGCCGACACCATCAGCCCGGGCAGCGACTGGATCGAAATCGGCCGCCAGCGCAAACATGTGATGAGTTATCTCAGTGACTTTTTGTTCGCGCCCGAACGTGCCCGCTCGCCGGTGCGCACGCTGTCCGGCGGCGAGCGCAACCGGCTGCTGCTGGCGCGCCTGTTTGCGCTGCCGGCCAACGTGCTGGTGCTCGACGAGCCGACCAACGACCTTGATATCGAGACGCTGGATCTGCTCGAAGAGCTGCTGCAAAGTTACGACGGCACGGTGTTCCTGGTCAGCCACGACCGCTGGTTTCTCGACAACGTCGTGACCAGCACGATCGCCTGGGAGGGCGACCCCGAATACGGCGGCCGCCCGGGCCTGTGGCGCGAATACGAAGGCGGTTACGAAGACTGGAAACTGCAGCGCGAACGCGGGCGCGTGCTGGCAAATGCTGCGGCGGCTGCGGCCGCAGGCACGTCAGCATCAGCGCGGGCTGCGGCGGCATCGGCAACACGCACGCCAGCGAGCGCGACGGCCACCGCCACAACGCGCAAGCTCAACTACCGCGAAACACGCGAGCTCGAATCGCTGCCGGCGAGCATCGAAGCACTCGAAGTCGAGCAGCGCGAGATCAGCGACTTGCTGGCCGGTGGCGAGCTCTATGCCAACGAGCCGCAACGTGCGGCCGAGCTCTCGGCGCGATTCGCGCAGATCGAGACCGAACTGATGGCCAACCTGGAGCGCTGGGAAGTGCTCACGGTCGCTTCATCACGCTAGGCGCATCGCTCGGGCAGCGGGCGAAGGCTCAGGAGGGCGTCCAGCCTTCGTTTGTTGCCGCCGGGTGGGTGCGCGAAATGATCAGCCCGGCCTGCAGGTACAGCGCATTGAGCAGGCGCATCGCACGCTCGCGGTCGAAGCCGGGCCAGGCCGACATCGTGCCCAGGTTGGTGGCACCGCGGCGCAGCCGGGTGATCGCTTCGCCCAGCGTGCCGGCGCTCTCCAACCCGCGCAGGTCAACCCCAGGCGGGATGCGGTAAGCCGCCAGGCTCGAAATCTCCGGCAGCAGCTCGGCCCGGGCGCCGCGCAGCGCCAGCTCCCAGGTCAGCGGCGCCAGCGGCGCGTAGAACGAGGTGATGCCTACGCCGCCGTCGGCCGCGCCGGCCTCATAGGCGTCAGGGCGCTCGGGCTGCAGCAGTGCCGGTTCGACATGCAACACCTCGACCGCCGTCAGCCGTTGTTCGAGGAACTGCGTCAGCGGCACGGTGCAATGCACCTGGCGCTGCGCCGGGAAAAGGGTCAGCGGCAGGGTGCCATCGTCACAGCGCAGGTGCACCGTCAGCGCACGGCCGTGGCGCACCGCGGCGGCGATGACTTCGAGCAGCTCGGTCTGGCCGCCGTTGCGCTCGAAGCGCATCAGGTCCTGCATCAGCGACGGGCTCAGCGACGACAGCCGCGAGATACCGCCGTCGACCTCGCGCATCAGGTCGTCGAGGTAGCGCGTGAAGTCGTTGACGCGCACGGTGGGCGCAGCGTCGAGCGGTTGGGTCGATTCAAATTGCACGGCAGAGATGGTCGAGAGGCGCTACGGGCAAGGACGAGTGCATTGGCAAGGGGTTGCGACGCGAAACTCAGTGCTGGCCGCCACAGGTACGCATTCGACCGCAAACGGATGCCCGGTTCCCCAACTAGCACGCCTTGTTTCAACTGTTTCCGCGCAAGGCCACGAGGCGGCGCCAGAAACGCAAATCCTGCGCGGTGGCGAAATTGATACGCATCAGGCTGGTCGGCCGGCGGGTGGCATGAAAAAGCGCGCCCGGCGCGAGCAGCCAGCCTTCTTCGAGCATGCGTTGCGCGAGGCCTTCGGTATCGACACCGACATCGAGCCAGCCGAACAGGCCCTGCGGCGGGGTCACGAAGTGGCAACCGGCTTGTGTGGCCAGCCGTTGGCTGCGTGCACGCGCCGCGTCGAGCCGGCCGGCGATGCGCTCGACATGGCGGCGAAACGGGCCCTGCCCCGGGCCCAGGCACCAGGCGACGGCTTGCTCCAGCAGCGCCGGGCTGGTCAAGGTGCCGAGCATCTTGGTGTCGATCAGGCGCTCGGCGAGCGCCGGCGCGGCGGCGACAAAACCGACCCGCCACTGCGGCGCCAGGATCTTCGAAAAACCCGAGATCAGCACCGTGCGCTGCAAGCCGTCGAGCTGCGCCAGGCGCGTCGCGTGCGGCGGTGCCAGCCAGGCGTAGGTATCGTCTTCGACAATCGTCAGGTCGTGCTTTTCGGCCAGGCGCAGCAGCCGGTGTGCCACCGGCGCCGACAGCGATTGCCCGGTCGGGTTGTGCAGCACCGACACCGTCACGTACAGGCGCGGCCGGTGTGCCACGAGCAGGGCCTCCATCACCCCCAGGTCGGGCCCGTCGGGGCCACGTGGCACCGGCAACAGGCGCGCGCCCAGGCGGGTCAGACGCGCAAATTCGATCGCCCAGCCGGGCTCGTCAACGAGCACCGCGTCGCCAGGCTGCAGCAAGGTGCGCGAGACGATGTCCAGCGCATGGGTGGCGCCGACGGTGGTCACGATCTGCTCGGCATGGGCGCCGACGCCGAGGTCACCGAGCCGGTGCGACAACGCGGCGCGCAGGCCCGGGTCGCCGGCCGGGTCGCCGTAACCGAGCCACTGCGCCGCGGCACCGGCGCCGTTGACACGCCGCAGCGCCCGCTGCAACAAGCCGGCGTCGAGCCAGTCTTCGGGCAGCGTGCCGCTGCCGGGCGACGGCAAGGTCGACGTCGGCCGGAACATGCTGCGCACCAGCGCGGTGGCATCGACCGGGGCCACGCGTGGGGTCGGCGGATTTGGCGGCTTTGCCGGCAGCGGCCGCGCCGCGGCCGCGTTGCCGGCCAGGCGCGACGGCCGCCCGCTCGGCGAGTTCGCGACTGCCGTTGCCGCATCGCGGACAAAAAAACCGCGCTGCGGCCGCGCCTCGACGAGCCCCTGGGCTTGCAAAAGGTCGTAGGCACCAACGACCGTCGCCGCGCTGACGCCATGCCGGCGCGCACAGTCGCGCACCGACGGCAGCCGGCCGCCTGCGGGCAGCAGGCGCTGGCCGATGCGGTCGGCAAAAGACAATGCGAGTTGCTCGGCCAGGGTCGGGCCGGCGCCGCGGGTCAAGCTGATCGGGGTCGGGGTGGACATGCTGGCGGCTGCGTTGCGTGTGTGTATTGCGTGGTGCGTGTTGCGGGGTGCGTGTTGCGGGGTGCGTTGCACCGTCGGCAGCGGCCAATGGGGCGCCTCGGCAGGCACCCACTGTGTCGGCGGCATCGACGATACAGTGAACCCGATCTGTGCCGGCAAGTGTACTGGTGCTGTATCAATCGACGCGGCTAGACTGCCCGCATGACCTGGCCCGAACTCGGCGCACTGCTGCTCTTCGCCACCGCGATGTCTTTCACGCCGGGGCCGAATACGACGCTGTCGGCCGCGATCGCCGCCAACCTCGGCCTGCGCCCGGCCATGCGCTTTGTCTTTGCGGTGCCGGTCGGCTGGGGTTTGATGCTCGCGGCTTGCGCCGGCGGCCTGGGCGCGCTCGTCGCGGCGGCACCGGCGCTGACCGGCGCGATCAAACTCGCCGGCCTGGCTTATATGCTGTGGCTGGCACTCAAACTCTTGCGCAGCAGCGCGGCAATCGGCAGCGCCGTGCATGCCAGGTTGTCAGTCGGCTTCATGCAGGGCGTGGCATTGCAGTTCGTGAATATCAAAGCCTGGATGGCGGCGCTCACGGTGTCGGCCGGCTGGGTCGCGGTCAGGGGCCCGAACGGCGAAAGCGCCGCGATGGCGCAGATCGCCGAACGACTGCTCATCGTGCTGCCGGTGATGATGGCCTACGCCGTGGCGAGCAACTTCAGTTACGCGCTGATCGGTGCGTCGCTGCGCGGCTGGCTGTCTCACGGCCAGCGGCTGATGATCTTCAACCGCACGCTGGCGGCGCTGCTGGTGGTCACCGCCGCCTGGATGGCCTGGCTGTGAACGGGGCCGTGAACGAGGCGGCGCACGGGCCCGTGAACGGCGCCGCGACCACCGCACTCGATGGCCCCACGACCGCCGCCCGCGAGCGCCGCGGCTTCTGTCTCGGCGTGCTCGGCGTGACGATCTTTGCATTGACGCTGCCGATGACACGACTCGCCGTCGGCGATGTCAGCAGCCCGCAGTTGCCGCCGGCATTTGTCACTGCCGGCCGTGCCGCGCTGGCAGGAATTTTCAGCATTGCCTACCTGCTCTGGGCCGGCGCCGCGTGGTCGGTGCGGCCGGCACGACGCCATTGGCGCGCGCTGTTGGTCTGCGCTGTGGGCACCGTCGTCGGCTTCCCGCTGTTTCTGGCACTGGCCTTGCGCGAAGTGGATGCGATGCATGGCGCGGTGGTCACCGGCGTGTTGCCGCTGGGCACCGCCGTCGCCGCGGCGCTGTTGACGCGCCAGCGGGCGTCACTGGCCTTCTGGGTCTGCGCGCTCATCGGCTGCGCGCTGGTGCTGGCCTTCGCCGCGATGCAAGGGGGCGGCGCGCTGTCTGCCGCCGACGGCCTGTTGCTGCTCGCCGTGGCCAGCGCGTCGGTGGGTTATGTCGCCGGCGCACGTGTCTCGGCGTCGATGCCTGCCGAACACACGATCTGCTGGGTGCTCGTGCTGTCGCTGCCGCTGACCTTGCCGGCCACGCTCTGGGCCTGGCCGGCAACGACAGCGAGCGCCGCCGCCTGGGGCGGGTTTTTGTATGTCGCTGTCTTCTCGATGTGGCTCGGCTTTTTTGCCTGGTACCGCGCGCTCAGTCTCGGCGGCGTGATGCGTGTCAGCCAGGTGCAATTGCTGCAGCCGTTTTTGACTCTGCTCTTTGCCGCCGCGCTGTTGGGCGAGCGGCTCGAGCTGGTCACGGTGGGCTTTGCGCTCGCCGTGGTCGCCATCGTTTTTGTCGGCAAGAAGTTGCCGGTTGCGACAACTGCAAAGGAAAACAGATGACCTGGACGATGGCCGCACGCGCGGCGCGCTTGAACCCGTCGACGATCCGCGAGATCCTGAAAATCACCGAGCGCCCGGGCATCATCTCGCTCGCCGGTGGGCTGCCGTCGGCGCTGACTTTCCCGGTGCAGGCTTTTGCAGAAGCCACCACGCGGGTGCTTCGTGATCAACCCGGCGAGGCCCTGCAATACGCCGCCAGCGAAGGTTTCAAACCGCTGCGCGAGTGGGTCGCGCAAGAGATGGCCGCAGCGGGTGTGCAGGCCGACGCCTCGCAGGTGCTCATCACCACCGGCTCGCAGCAGGGGCTCGACCTCGTCGGCAAGGTGCTCATCGACCCCGGCTCGCGTGTCGCTGTCGAGCAGCCGACTTACCTTGGCGCATTGCAGGCTTTTGCGCCTTATGAAGCCGAGTTCGTGCCAGTCGAAGGGGACGACGACGGCCCGTTGCCGGCGGCGCTGGATAGCGCGCGCGGCGCGCGTTTCGTCTACCTGCTGCCAAATTTCCAGAACCCGAGCGGGCGCTGTGTGAGCGCCGCAAGGCGCATCGCACTCGTCGACCGCGCCGCCGAGATCGGCCTGCCGATCGTCGAAGACAACCCCTACGGCGACCTCTGGTTCGACTCATCCCCGCCACCGCCGCTGACTGCCCGCGCCGGTGACGCCGCGGTTTATCTCGGGTCGTTTTCCAAAGTCCTGGCGCCGGGCCTGCGCCTGGGTTATGTCATCGCGCCGAAGCTGCTCTACCCCAAACTGCTGCAAGCCAAACAGGCCGCCGACCTGCACACCCCGGGCTTCAACCAGCGCATCGTTTACGAAGTCATCAAGGACGGTTTTTTGCGCGACCATGTGCCAACGATCCGCGCCCGCTACCGCGCCCAGCGCGATGCAATGCGCAGCGCGCTCGAAGCATTGATGCCCGCCGGCTGCCACTGGAACGCACCCGCCGGTGGCATGTTTTTCTGGATCGAGTTGCCAGCCGGGCTGGATGCCACCACGATGCTGCCCAAGGCGGTGGAAGCCGGTGTCGCCTATGTCCCCGGCGCGCCATTTTTCTGCGGCGTGGCACGCACGAATACGCTGCGCCTGAGTTTTGTCACCGCATCGCCGGAGGTCATTCAAACCGGCATCCGGGCGCTGGCCGGTGTCATCAACGAGCAACTCGCAGGAATCAAAAAGTGAAGCGCCGCTTTCACCAGCTCGATGTTTTCAGCGCCGTGCCGCTGTTGGGCAACCCGCTGGCCGTGGTCCACGACGCCGCCGGCCTGAGCGACGCGACGATGGCCGCGTTTGCGCGTTGGACGAACCTGTCGGAGACAACTTTCCTGCTGCCACCGACCGCGGCCGCCGCTGGCGGCGCCGAGCTTGCCGCGCGTGCAGATTACCGCGTGCGCATCTTCACCCCCGGCGGCGAGCTGCCCTTTGCCGGCCACCCGACGCTCGGCTCCTGCCACGCCTGGCTGGCCGCAGGTGGTGTGCCGCGCGACGCCGGTGTCGTGATCCAGGAATGTGCGGTCGGGCTGGTGCGTGTGCGGCGTGGTCCCGGCGCCGGTGCCGGTGCCGGCGTGGGTGCCGGTGCCGGTTCACCAAGGCTGGCCTTCGCCGCGCCGCCACTGCGCCGCAGCGGGCCGCTCAGCGCCGACCTCGTCGCACAGATCACCCAAGCGCTGGCGCTGCCCGCCGCAGCCGTACTGCAACACCAATGGGTCGACAACGGCCCCGGCTGGTGCGCGCTGCTGCTCGACTCGGCGCAGCGGGTGCTCGATGTGCGGCCCGACTTTGCAGCACTCGGTGACTTGAAGCTCGGCCTCGTCGGCGCCCACCCGACCGGCAGCGAAACACAGTTCGAGCTGCGCGCGCTGATCGCCGACGGCGCCTACGAAGACCCCGTCACCGGCAGCCTCAACGCCAGCGTCGCGCAATGGTTGATCGGCGCCGGCATCGCGCCTGACCGTTATGTCGCGGCGCAGGGCGCGGCCTTGCAGCGCGCCGGGCGGGTCTTCATCGAGCGCGACGGCGAAGGCGCTGGCAGCACGATCTGGGTCGGCGGTGATGTCGCCGTCTGCATCGATGGCGAGGTGACACTTTGAGCTTGGCCGCGGTCGATCATCTTGTTGTCGCCGCCGCCTCGCTGGCGCAGGGCGTGATGTGGTGCGAAGCGACCCTGGGCGTGACCCCGGGGCCGGGCGGCCAGCACCCGCTGATGGGCACCCACAACCGGCTGCTGAAGATCGCCACCACGGCCTTCCCGCAGGCCTACCTCGAGATCATCGCCATCGACCCGGATGCACCGCCGCCGGGCCGCAAGCGCTGGTTCAATCTCGACGACCCGGCGCTGCAACGCAGCCTGCAAACCGCGCCGCGCCTGATCCACTTCGTCGCCCGCTCGACGATGATCGACATGCACCGCTGGGGCCTGCTCGGCCTGGGCCTGAAACCCGGCAATCCGGTGCAGATGAGTCGCGAGTCGGCGCAGGGGCCGCTGGCCTGGCAGATCCTGGTGCGCGAAGACGGCGGCCTCGACTGTGCCGGCGCGCTGCCGACGCTGATCCAGTGGAGCGGCCGGCATCCGGCTGATTCGATGCCCGATTCCGGCGTCACTTTGGAATCGCTGCAACTGCGCGGCGTGCCGGCGCGGGCGCGCCAGGTGGTCGGGTTGCGTGGTGTCGGTGTCAACAGCGCGATGGTCGGCACCGCCGGCGCGACCAGTGCGGCACGTGCGGCACGTGCAACAAGCGAGGCCGACAGCGAGGCCAGCGACACCGGCCCGCCGCTGGTGGCGACCTTCAACACGCCGCGTGGTGCGGTGGTCCTGTCGGCCTGACTTGCGAAGCCCCGAACGTCTAATGATCCACCTCAGCGCACAAAAAGTCGAGTCAGCGCAGCGCATCGTCTACGCCGCGATGCCGCCGACGCCGCAGTTCGCCTGGCCGCTGCTGGCGCAGCGCCTGGGGTCGCCGGTCTGGGTCAAACATGAAAACCACAGCCCGGTCGGCGCCTTCAAGCTGCGCGGCGGCCTGGTCTACCTGCATCAACTCGTGCATCGCGAGCCAAAGTGCCGCGGCGTCATCAGCGCCACGCGTGGCAACCACGGGCAGTCGATCGCCCGCGCGGCCGCGGCGCATGGCCTGCGCGCAACGATCGTCGTGCCGCATGGCAACTCGGTGGAAAAAAACGCCGCGATGCGGGCGCTCGGTGCCGAGCTCGTCGAGCAGGGCCAGGACTTTCAGCAAGCGCGTGAAGTCGCCGCTGCGCTGGCGGTTGAACGCGGCCTGCACTTCGTGCCGTCGTACCACGACGACCTGGTGCTCGGTGTCGCCACCTGCTGGATCGAGTTTTTCCAGGCCGTGCAGCCCGAAGTCGTATTCGTGCCGATCGGCCAGGGCTCGGGCATCTGCGCCTGTGCGCTGGCACGCGCGTTTACCGGCGCGGCGACGCGCATCGTCGGCGTCGTGTCGGCACATGCCACCGCCTACCTCGATTCGTTTCGCGCCGGCCGCGCCGTCGAAGCTCCGGTGACGACGCTGCTCGCCGACGGCATGGCCTGCCGCTTGCCGGATGAAGCAGCGCTTAAGCTGATCCTGGCCGAGGTCGACGACATCGTGGCCGTCAGCGACGACGAGATCGCCGCCGCGATGCGGGCGCTATTTTCCGACACCCACAATGTCGCCGAAGGCGCCGGCGCAGCCGGGCTGGCCGCCGCGATGCAGCCCGATCAACGCCGCCGCTGGCACGGCAAGACGGTGGGCCTGACACTCAGTGGCGGCAATGTCGACCGCGATGTATTTGCGCGCGTGCTGGCCGGTTGATCTGGCCGGCTGAAAGAAAATTCCCATGACGATCGAGCTGTTTCGCGACGATGCCACGCTGCTCGAATGCAGCGCCACGGTGGTCTCGGTGGACGACGCCGGCATCGTGCTCGACCGCACCATCTTTTATCCACTCGGCGGTGGCCAGGCGGGTGACGCCGGCACGTTGACCAGCGCGGCGGGCGTGGTGCTGGTGATTGCCGATGCCCGCAAGCACAAGGACATGCCGGGCGCGATCGTGCATCTGCCGCCAGTGCCGATCGGCGGCGCCGACCTCGCTGCTTTTGCCCCCGGCACCCGCGTCACTGCACGCATCGACGCCAACCGGCGCCGCGCGCATATGCGCTTTCACACCAGCACCCACCTGCTGTGCGCGCTGGTGCCGCATCCGGTCAACGGCTGCTCGATCACCGCGACTTACGCGCGGCTGGATTTCCACATGAGCGAGACGCTCGACAAAGAAGCATTGACTGCCGGCATCCAGCGCCTCGTTGCCGAAGCGCACCCGGTGCGGCAACGCTGGATCAGCGAGGCCGAGCTCGATACCAACCCGCAGCTCGTGCGCAGCATGAGTGTCAAGCCGCCGCGGTCGGCCGACGGCCTCGGCAGCGTGCGCCTGGTCGAGATCGAAGGTGTCGATGTGCAACCCTGCGGCGGCACCCATGTCGCCAATACCGCCGATATCGGCGCCGTCATCGTGACGAAGATCGAGAAGAAGTCGGCGATGACACGCCGGGTCGTGCTCGGCTTCGCCGCGCCGGCCGCGGGCTGACCGCGACCGGCCTCAACCCCGGCTCCGCGCGCCGGCGCCTGGGAGGTGTCGTGGCAGTTCTTGCAGCCCGCGCCGCCCGCGCCCGCGGCGGTCTTGATCTGATCGATATTGCCGGAGCGGCCGGCGACAACGAGAGCCGCCACGCTTTCCTGGCTCTTCGCCACTTCCGCGTTAAATTTGTCTTTTTCCGACCAGATCTCGGGCTTCGCGCGGGTGTTGCCGGCCTTGTCGCTGCCGTCGATAAAGGCGGCGAACTGCAATCGGTTCAGCGCTGCGACGATGTCGATCTGCTCGGCTGCGACTTTGGCGTCGAACGGAACGCGGCCATTGGCCATCGCAAAAACCCGGCCGAGGTGGTTGCCCTGAAGTGCCATCGCACTCTGGCGATACTTGACCGCGTCTTCGGGTTTGGCCCATTGCGCCGCAGCCGGCAGCGCGAACAAGGTGCCGGCGGCCAGCGTCAGGGCAGCGGCGAGACGAACATGTTTCATGCGGCAATACCTCCAGGGGTGTTGGGGTCGATTGAGGGGCACAGTGTAGGCAGATTGAAAAAAGTCTGCACCGCGCCTGGCCCGGTTGCTGGGCCAGGCC
>JANOKR010000256.1:0-2750 GCA_031419315.1 Betaproteobacteria bacterium | reverse complement strand
GCCGCAGCCGGCCGGGTTTCCGGCGCAGCCAGTGTCGTCACCGTCGTCGTCGTCGCCAACGTCATCGTCAACATCAACGCCGACGTTGCCTGCACGCAGCGCCTGGTTCGACCGCCTGCGTGCCGGCCTGCGCAAGACCGGCTCCAGCATCGCGCAGGTTTTTACCGGCACCCAGATCGACGATGCGCTTTACGAAGAACTGGAGTCGGCGCTCTTGATGGCCGATACCGGCGTCACAGCCACCGAATTTCTGCTCGCCGACCTCAAGCGCCGCGTCAAGGAAAACAAGGCCGCCGATCCCGCCGCGGTGAAGGCCCTGCTCGTCGACGCGCTGGCTGCCGCGCTGATGCCCTTGCAGCGCCCGCTCGAAGTCGGCGCGGTGACGCCGACGGTGATCATGGTCGTCGGTGTCAACGGCGCCGGCAAGACCACCAGCATCGGCAAGCTAACGCACCACCTGGCCGGCAGCGGGCAGCAGGTGCTGCTCGCCGCGGCGGATACCTTCCGAGCCGCGGCGCGTGAGCAGCTTGCAGCCTGGGGCGACCGCACCCGGGTCGAGATCGTCAGCAGCCAAGGTGGCGACCCGGCAGCAGTGAGTTTTGATGCGGTGACAGCCGGCCGTGCGCGCGGCTGCGATGTCGTCATCGCCGACACCGCCGGGCGGCTGCCAACGCAGGCGCACCTGATGGAAGAGCTGAAAAAAATCCGGCGCACGATTGCCAAGGCGCAGGACGGCGCACCCCATGAAGTGCTGCTCGTGGTTGACGGCAATACCGGGCAGAACGCGCTCGCGCAGGTCAAGGCCTTCGACGCCGCGGTGCGGCTCACCGGCCTGGTGGTGACCAAACTCGATGGCACCGCCAAGGGCGGCGTGCTGGCCGCGATTGCGCGCTGGAGCGTCGCCGAAGGGCGGCCGATCGCGGTCTACTTCATTGGCGTCGGCGAAAAGCTCGAAGACCTGCAAACCTTCGACGCGCGCGAGTTCGCGGCGGCGCTGGTGCAGTAGGCGCAAGCTGCCCGGCGCCGCCGCTTTAGCGCGCCCGTGGCGCCGCTGCGGGCATATCGAGATCGTCAAAAAACGCCGACGGCACCGGCTCCATGGCCTGGGAAAATGCCGCCGCGGCGTCGCCTTCGGCAAGCACTTCGAGCATCTCGGGCACCGGGATCAGCGGCATCGGGCGCGACGATGTGGCGGCGGGCGCGGCATGGCGGGCAAAGTCAGCGCCGAGCACGCTGCGCACTTCGCCGATCGACGGCAGCTCGCCTTCGCGCCAGACATGCACGCCGATGCCCGCGGCGCGCAGCACCCGTGCCAGGCGCTCGTGGCGGCGCCGGCTGCGCTCGCTTTCCTGCGGCGGGCGCACGTCGATGACCGCGAGCACACGCGAGCTGCTGTCGCACAGCAGCAGGTCGGCGCTGAGATGGCCGACACGCTGCAACCAGTCGGCATAGGAATGGCGCAGCGGCACTCTGATGAAACGCGACATCGGTACCTGGCCGAGAACCAGAAAACCCGGCATCGCGCGCTTGAGCAGGTCGCAGGCGTCGCGCTCGGTGGCGGTGAGCACGCGCGCGGCTTCGGGCTGCCAGGCGGCCACGGTGTCCAAGGCCTCGCGGCCAGCAGGCCGCGTCGCGTTGCGCGACCGCAGGTGCAGCGCGAGCAGCGTCAGCACGAGGATCGCGCTGGCCGCGAGTGCGGCGGATGACATCGGGTCGAGGGGCAGCATGGTGATGCGCGCCGGGGGTGCGGCGACCTTGGGAAGTGAATCACTCTGACGCTATCGGCTGCTGCCGGTGTCGGTCAACCGCGTGACGGCGACATCTGTAACCCGGTGTCAGCGCGACAGGTCACGATGCGGCCGGATGCGACTTTTGTCGCACCGCGCGCAGCGCTTTAGCGCGGCATGCCGGGCATGCCCCCCATGCGCTTCATCATCTTCATCAGGCCGCCGCCCTTCATCTTTTTCATCATCCCCTGCATCTGCTCAAACTGGTTGAGCATGCGGTTGACCTCCTGCACCTGCACCCCGGCGCCGGTGGCGATGCGGCGTTTGCGCGAGGCCTTGATGAGCTCGGGCTTGCGCCGCTCCAGCGGCGTCATCGCATTGATCATGCCTTCCATGCGGCGCACGTCACGATCGGCGCGGCCCATGTCGGCACCCGCCGCGCGCGCGGTCAACTGGCTCGGCAGCTTGTCCATCAGCCCGGCCAGGCCGCCCATCTTTTTCATCTGCGAAATCTGCGACAGAAAATCGTTGAGGTCGAAGCTGTCGCCGCTCTTGACCTTGGCGGCGAGCTTTTGCGCGGCGTCGATGTCGACGCCCTTGGTGACTTCTTCGACCAGGGCCAGGATGTCGCCCATGCCGAGCACGCGGCCGGCGTGGCGCTCGCCATCAAAGGCCTCAAGGCCGTCGATTTTTTCCGAGACGCCGGCAAACTTGATCGGCACACCGGTGATCTGGCGCACCGACAACGCCGCGCCGCCGCGTGAATCGCCATCGAGCTTGGTCAGCACGACGCCGGTCAGCGGCAACGCGTCCTTGAATGCGCGCGCGGTATTGATCGCGTCCTGGCCCTGCATCGCGTCGACAACAAAGAGCGTTTCGATCGGGTTCAGCGCGGCGTGCAGTTCAGAAATCTCCGCCATCAGGGCGGCGTCAACCGCCAGACGCCCGGCCGTATCGACCAACAAAACGTCGAAGTAGTGGCTGCGGGCGTGCGCCAGCGCCGCGCGTGCGATGTCGACCGGT
>JANOKR010000255.1:0-15069 GCA_031419315.1 Betaproteobacteria bacterium | reverse complement strand
CAACCCCGAAGAGATCGAACCGGGCCTGTACTTCGGGGTGCCGGGGATCAGCCGCGTGGCCGGGTTTTCGGCCAAGGAAATCGGCCTCGACCTCAACGCCCTGACACCGAAGGCGCGCGACAACCTGTCGCTGCGCGACCTCGACGTCACGGTTTACTACCGCGTGTCGCCGGGGTCGATCGCCGACCTCTACGTCAAGTACGCCGGCCAGCACACCCGCGACGAAGGCAGCCGCGTCAACCTGCCGGCTTACGCGATGTTGCTGCGCCTGGCGCGCAACTCGATTTACGAACAATCGTCGCGCATCGACAGCCTGGTCATGCACACCCAGCGCGACGAGATGGCTGCCGCGGTGCGCAAGAGCCTGCAGGCCGAACTCGACGCCAACGACAAGGGCGTGTTTGCAATCACGCGGGTCGTGATCCGCGCGCTGACCACCGACCCGGCGATCGAGAAGGCGATCCAGGAATCGGTGGCCGCGCAGAAGCAGTTGGAAACGACCAAGCAGCGCATCGCGATTGCCGTGGCCGAGGCGCAGGTCGAGATCAAGAAGGCCGAGGGCATCGCCAAGTCGAACCAGATCATCAACCAGAGCCTGACGCGCGAATACCTGCAGCACGAATCGAACCTGGCGCTGCACAAGTTTGCTGAAAAGGGCGGCACCACGACGGTGGTGATCCCGGCCAATATGCTGACCACCCCCTTGATCAATATCGGCAAATGACGCCTGCCGGCATCTTGCAGGTGCGCGGTGTTGAACGCCGCTTCAGCGCCACCACAGGTGCCACGTTAGCCCTGCAGGCGACCGACCTGGATGTTGCCGAGAACGACTTCATCACGATCCTGGGCCCCAGCGGCTGCGGCAAGAGCACGCTGCTGCGCATCGTCGCCGGGCTGGACACCCAGACCGCCGGCGAAGTGCTGCTTGATGGCCGCCGCATCAGCGGCCCCGGCGCCGACCGCGGCATGGTCTTCCAGAGCTACACCCTGTTCCCCTGGTTGACGGTTCTTGAGAACGTCTGCTTTGGGCTGCGCGAGCGTGGCCTGCCCCTGGCGCAGCAGACCGAGATCGCCAGCGGCTTCATCCTCAAGGTCGGTTTGCGGGGGTTTGAAAAACACTACCCCAAACAGCTTTCCGGCGGCATGCAGCAACGCACCGCGCTGGCCCGCGCGCTGGCCAACAACCCGCGCATGCTGTTGATGGACGAGCCCTTCGGCGCGCTCGATCACCAGACCCGCGAGCTGATGCAGGAGCTGCTACTCGGCATCTGGGAAGCCGAAGCCAAGACGGTGCTGTTTGTGACCCACGATATCGACGAGGCGGTTTTCATGGGCTCGCGGGTGGTCGTGATGAGTGCGCGCCCGGGCCGCATCAAACTCGATCGCGTGGTGCCGCTGGCGCACCCGCGGCACTACTCGCTGAAGACGACGCCGGCTTTTGCCGAGTTGAAAGCGGAGTTGACCGAGGCGGTGCGCGTCGAGGTGCTGGCCGCGCAGGCGGCGCAGGCAGTCGCCGCCTAGGGTTTCAGCCAACCGGCCAAACCCTGCCAGGCCCGGGCGCGTACGCATGCGCGCCGGCTGGCGGCCTCGTATAGTCATCCTGCCTCGGGCGCACTGACGGTCGCGGTGGCGGATCGGCATGCCGCCGCTGGCTGCCGCAGGGGCGGCCGAGGCCAAGCCGATGCACCCCGAAAGGCCTTGCCCAGATGCTGGTCCTGAAGATCGTCAGCGGCGCTGCCAGCGCCGACGGCCTGCGCACCGAGATGCGGGTGGCCGACCTCGCCGAGCGCTTCGTGATCGGGCGCGACCCCGGCTGCGACTGGCCGATCGCCGACCGCACGCTGGCTTTGTCGGCGCGCCACTGCGAGATCGTCAGGACGACCGCCGGGCCGGTGTTGCGCGACCTCTCGAGTAACGGCACCTTTGTCAATGGCCAGCCCAAACGCATGGCCGGCGAACACCGCTTGCGCGACGGTGACCGTTTTGTCTGCGGGCCGCTGGCGGTGCTCGTCAGCGTGCTCGACGATCCCGGCTCGGTGGTGGCCACGGTGGCCGGCGGCATCCCGCTGCGCGCTGCCGATCCTGAGGTTGCGCTGGTGGTGGCCGACGAGCAAACAATCCGCATCGATCAAGCGCCGTCTGAAGCGCCTGTCGACCTTGATGTGGCCCTGCGCGCGCGCATCGCCAACGGGCTCGGTGTCAAGCCCGAGACGCTTGCCGCGCACGACCCGGCAGCGCTGGCCGAGCGACTCGCTGCGCTGCTGCGTGTCACCGTCGTCGGGGTGCGCCAGATGAACGAGCAGCAGGCGCAGGCTTGGCGCGAGATCGGCAGCCGCGAGCAGGCGACATTCAGGATGCAAGAAGCGCATGCACTGCGCGTGGCGATCAATGTCGAGCGCGCCATCGCTGCGTTGCTGGCGTCCGGCGACGAAGCCGCGCCGCGCCTGGCCCAGGCTTTCATCGACCTGCACGCGCACCACGACCGGCTCTTGCGTTCGCTGCGAGGTGCGATGCAGCGCCTGGGTGAGCAGATCGCGCCGCAGACGCTCGAAGGTGCGTTGCCCGCAGCACGCACCGGCGGCGACGCCCCGCCGGCGGCGATGCCTGACCGGCGGGCGCAGGGGCCGTCGCAGACCGAGGCGCTGTTGCAAGCGCTGTCGCAAGCGCAGGCCAAGGCGCGCCTGTGGGACCTCTACGCCGGCCTCTGGCAGACCACCGGGCTGGCCGCGGGGCAGCCCTGGTCGCAGTCTTTTGTCGATGCCGCGCTGCTCTATCTGGGCACGGTGTACGACGAGTCCAAGCGGCTTTGAGAGCTGTGATTGAGGCCCGGCTTCTGCGCTCGCGGCAACGCGCTGCGAGCGCTGGCTTGAGGCTGCTGCAATCGGCCAAGCCGGGGTTCACCAGGACCGGATGAGCCCGCCGGGAGTCTGTCTGGTGCCCGCCTGGTGCCGGCGTGGTGCTCGACTTGAGGCGGTCTGGCCGTCAGGTCGCAAACGGGTTGTGCACGTTGAGTGCCTCGATGCGCTGACCATGCTGCAAGTCTTCACTCAGCAGCCGTGTACAGCCGGCGGCCAGCGCAGCAGCGACGATCAGTGCATCGTAAAAGCTGAAGTGCCAGCGCTGTTGCACGTCAAGAGCGCGGTGGTACAGCGCCGCTGACGGCAGTACCTGCATCAGTGGCAGCAGCACGACATCGAGGTAGGGGCGGATCTGTTCAGGCTTCAGCGGCCTGGCGGCTTTGCGCAGGGCCGTGTTCATGCACTCCTGAACGACCTGAAAACTGACGCAGGCAGCGCCTGAGCTGATTGCGTCGCGCACGATGCCCGCGGCAATGGCCTGCTTGCGGGGGTCCGAGCCGTCCAGGTGATAGATGAAGACGTTGGTGTCGATGAAGGTTTCAGCGCTCATTCATCTCGTCTCGCGTGAGCTTGCGCCCCACTTTCAAGCGGCCACGCAAGCCGGCCATCACCTCGTCATAGCGTTGCTCGCGGCCGCGCGATTGGGTGTAGTCGGCGAGCCAGCGTCGGAACTGGTCGTTGAGCGTCGTCTTCTCCGATCGAGCGCGTTCGCGGGCAGCCTCGATGAGCATTTCGTCGGCGCTGAGAGTGATGTTTTTCATCGACCTGCCTGCAAGTTGTCCACACTAAATTAGTGTACACAATAGTCGTGCGCAGGTTTTTGAATTTTTCGCTGCGACCGACGTTGATCGCGCCGGGCCAAAACCCATCACCCTCCGCTCGTCGCCCATCGGGCCCCCTTCCACCGACCTTGCGACAATCGCGAAGTCGCCCAAGCCAAAATTCCCATGACCCATATCCTGCAATCCCTGCCCGTCGGCCAGCGTGTCGGCATCGCGTTCAGCGGCGGCCTGGACACCAGCGCGGCGGTGCGCTGGATGCGCAACAAGGGCGCTGTGCCTTGTGCCTATACCGCCCACCTCGGCCAGCCCGACGAAAGCGACTACGACGAGATCCCGCGCAAGGCGCTGGCTTACGGCGCAGAGATCGCGCGCCTGGTCGACTGCCGCGCGCAGCTGGTCGCCGAAGGCATCGCGGCGATCCAGTGCGGTGCTTTTCATATCTCGACCGGCGGCGCGACCTACTTCAATACGACGCCGCTCGGCCGCGCCGTCACCGGCACCGCGCTGGTGGTGGCGATGCGCGAAGACGGGGTCCACATCTGGGGCGACGGCAGCACCCACAAGGGCAACGATATCGAGCGCTTTTATCGCTACGGCCTGCTCGCCAACCCCGCGCTGAAGATCTACAAACCCTGGCTCGACCAGGCTTTCATCGACGAGCTTGGCGGCCGCAAGGAGATGAGCGAGTACCTCGTCGCGCAGGGCTTCGACTACAAGATGAGCACCGAGAAGGCTTATTCCACCGACTCGAACATGCTCGGCGCCACGCATGAGGCCAAGGACCTGGAGTTCCTGAACAAGGGCCTGACGATCGTCAACCCGATCATGGGCGTGGCCTTCTGGCGCGACGATGTGGTCGTCAGGTGCGAGACCGTCAGCGTGCGCTTTGAAGAAGGCCAGCCGGTGGCGCTGAACGGCAAAACGTTTGACTCCGCGGTGGCGCTCTTCGACGAGGCCAATCGCATCGGCGGCCGGCATGGTCTGGGCATGTGCGACCAGATCGAAAACCGCATCATCGAAGCCAAGAGCCGCGGCATCTACGAAGCCCCGGGCATGGCGCTGCTGCACACCGCCTACGAGCGCCTGGTTACCGGCATCCACAACGAAGACACCATCGAGCAGTACCGCAGCAATGGCCGCCGGCTTGGCCGGCTGCTCTACCAAGGCCGCTGGTTCGACCCGCAGGCCTTGATGCTGCGCGAAACGGCGCAGCGCTGGGTCGCGCGGGCGGTGACCGGCGAAGTCACGCTGGAGCTGCGCCGCGGCAACGACTGGTCGATCATGGACACGGTGAGCCCGAACCTGACCTACCACCCCGAGCGGCTGACGATGGAAAAAGGCGCCGGCGCCTTCACGCCTGCCGACCGCATCGGCCAGTTGACGATGCGCGACCTCGATATCGCCGACACGCGCGACAAGCTCGGCATCTACACCCGGGCCGGCTTGTTGGGCGGCAGTGGCGACGGCGCGATTCCGCTGCTGGCGCAGGGCGCCCGCGCCACTGACCGCGAGCCCGACTGATCAGGCCAGCTTGAGCAACTCGGCGGCCAGCTCCGCCGGCATGTCGACCATCACGTCGTGGCTGCTCGGCAGCTTGACCAGGCGCCAGCCCGGCTGGCCGTCGACCTGCGCCGCGAAGTGGCGGAACGGGCTCGGGTCCCAGCCATCGGCGAGGATGTAGGTGCGGTTCGTCACCTTCGTGTGCTCGCCGCTCAGCAGCGCCGGGCACTCGAAGGTTGCCAGCGCCTGCGGCCGGCAACGGCGATCGACCCAGGCGCGGTTCTGTTCCTTGATGCCGAAGACCTCGGCCGGGATCGGGTTCATCAGCCCGCAGTTGCCGGCGCGTGCCGAGTCGTAGAAGCCGTTCAGGAATAGCGGCCAGACCTCGGCCGGCAGCGCCTGGGTCACCAGTTTGTTCAGCGAGACACCGTGGGTTGGGATGAACGCATCGAGGTAGACCAGCGCCTTGATGCGGTCGGCCATGCGGTCGGCGACGCCGGTGATGACCATGCCGCCGTAGGAATGGCCACACAGGATCACGTCGTTCAGTTCTTCGGCCTCGATCGTGCCGCAGACATCGCGAATATGCGTTTCCAGCGTGATGTTCTCGGCTGATTGATGGGCACGCTCACCGACCCCGGTGTGGGTCGGTGTGAAGACCTGGTGGCCGGCATCGCGCAAGGCTTTTGCGGTATCGCGATAACACCAACCGCCATGCCAGGCGCCGTGGACGAGCACAAAAGTAGCCATGATCGGACCTTTCATTTCAGTGGGGGGAAACCAGGGGCGCCAGTGCCCGCGGGCGCCGGCCGTAGGTGAGCAGCCGCCAGAGATATTCCAGCGGCCCGAACTCGAAGCGCGCCAGCCACCAGATCGACAGCGGCACCTGCACGATGAAGAAAATCGCGATCGCCAGCAGCAGCTCTGCGGCCGGCCCGACCTGGCCCCAGTAGCCCAGGCCCCAGCCGTAGAAGATGGCGGTGCCGATGATCGACTGCAGGATGTAGTTGCTCAGCGGCATGCGCCCGGCCGCGGCGATGCCGCTGAAGCGCGATTGCCAGATCGGCAGCTGCGCCACGCGCACGATGGTCAGCACGTAGAACAGCATCAGCGCCAGGCGCGACAGCACATAGGCCATGCCGATGAGCAACTTCATCGGGTGCGGGCCGGGGAAGCGGTACTGCTCGCCGACGATGCCAAAAAACAGCGAGCAGGCAATGCCGATGCCGAGCAGCCGCCATTGCCAGCGCTTGATCGCAGGCATCAGCTCGGGGATGCGCTGCAGCCAGCCGCCGCGGCCAATCAAAAAGCCGATCAGCATCGTCGTCGTCATCTGCACCCAGAAGCCGAAGATGCCCCAGGCGCGCCACAGGCTGTCGTAGAAGTGCACAAACTCCGCGCTGTGTTCGCGCACCGCATCAATGAACGAGCCGCGGCCGTAGGCGAGGTTGTTCGAGGCTTCCCAGACCTTGGCGTCGGCGACCATCGCGGCGACGATCTCGGGGTTCATGAAGATGATGCGCAGCGTGCCCGAGATCGGCGGCCAGAGCAGCGTGGCGATGATCAGCCCGATGATCACGCGGTCGCTCGCCTTGCGCAGCAGCAGCAGGCCGAAGCCGAGCACGGCGTAGATGTGCAGCACGTCGCCAGTCCAGATGACACAGACATGCAGCAGCGCGAAGACCATCAGCGCAGCCAAGCGGCGCACGTACAGACCCGTGGCGCCGTCAGCGTCGCGCGCGACCACGCGGCCGAGCTGGATCGTGAAGCCGATGCCAAAGAGCAGGCTGAACATACTGTTGAACTTGCCCGAGAAGAGCATGTCGCGCACGATCTCGGCGTATTTGTTGAGCGGGTCGTTCCACAGCCGCGAGCCATCGGCTTCGGCCCAGAACGAGGTTGAAAACCCCGGCATGTTCATGATGAAAATGCCGAGCAGCGCGAAGCCACGCACGATGTCCAGCGTGACGATGCGTTCGCTGGGGGCGACAGAGTCGGTCGGGTTCATCGGCGAAAACTAGCAGGGGCCGCAGGCACTGGCAATCCCGAAAGTTACCGGCTCGTCACCCGCACGTCACCAGCACCCCACCCGCCGGCCGAATCAGCCCCGCACGCACGCCGCCGTCGCGGCGCGCAGCCGGCCGACTGTGATGCCGTTCCAGTTGCTCAAGGCGACATCGCTGCAAGCGTGCATGAAGGCCGCTTCGGCGGCGTCGAGCTTGACCAGTGACTCGATCACTGCGGCCATCACCACCTCACAGGCACGCGCGTTGTTGCCGTCGTCGATCTTGATTGCCACGCCCAGCCCGAGCTCGGGCAGCGCGGCGCAATACATGCCTTCGGCACCGACCTTGCAAAAGACCCGGTCGCCCAATCGCGCCATGACGCGTGAATCGAAGCGGCCGCTGCCGGCGACCATCTGCGGCGCGTTGGCCACCGCGCGGCGCAGGCGTTGTGCGGCGCGGGCATGGCCGGGCGACAGGCCGACGCCGGTGGCGACCTTCGCAAAGGCATGCGCCAGATGGCGCAGCGGGATCGCGTAGGTCGGGATCGAGCAGCCGTCGACACCGCGCGCGGTGCTGTCCAGCGCAAAGCCGGTGGCCGCCTGCACCGCCGCGCTGACCTCGCGCATCACCGCATGCGCGGGCTGCACGTAGCCACGCAAAAACGCGCGCGCATCGGTGCGGCCGGCGACGGCATCACCCGCCATCGCGCAGCCCAGACAGGCAAAGCCGGCATGTTTGCCCGAGCAGTTGTTGTGCAGCGCATTCGGCGATTCGCCGCGCTGCGCCAGCGCCTTCGTTGCGCCGTCGTGGTAGGGCCAATGGGCGCCACATTCGAGCGCGCTGACATCGAGGCCGGCCTTGGCCAGCATCGACGCCGCGGTGCGCGTGTGGGCCTCTTCGCCGCCATGCGACGCGCAGGCCAGCGCGAGCTCTTCGTCGACCAACGCCCATCGTTCTGCGGCGCCACTTGCCACCAGCGGCAGCGCCTGCAGGACCTTGATCGCCGAGCGCGGGAACACCGGCCGGTCGATATTGCCAAGCGCGGTGTGCAGCGTGCCATCGGCATCAACGATGGCCACCGCGCCGCGGTGAAACGATTCGACGATGCCACCCCGCAGGGCTTCGGCCAGGACCGGGTTGTTGCTTGTCATGCCGGCGACTGTAGTACGCCGCCGCCGCGGCGAGAATCCGGCCATGCCCGCTGCTGCGCTGGCCCTCGTCCTCGCCGCTGCGTTGTTGCACGCGGTGTGGAACCTGGCCGCCAAAAAGGCCGCTGACGAAGGCGGCGGCGACCATCGCTTTGCGCTGCTCTGTGCGCTGCTGGTGACGCTGTTGTGGGCACCGGTGGCGCTGTGGTTCGGCTGGAGCGAGGCGCCGCGCTGGGGTTGGGCCGAAGTGCTGCTGGTGCTGGCCAGTGCGGCGGTGCACCTGCTGTACTTCACCGTCCTGCTCAAAGGTTATCGGGTCGCCGACCTGACGGTGGTCTACCCCGTGGCACGGGGCAGTGCGCCGCTGATGTCGGTCGTTGGAGCGGTGGTCTTGCTCGGTGAGCAGCTCAGCATCTTTGGTGTCGCCGGTGTGCTGGCAGTCTGTGCCGGCGTCTTTGTGATCGCCGGCGGGCCGGGCCTGTGGCGCTGGTCGCGTGGTCCGGCGCGCGACCACGCCCATGACCCCGCAGCGCGCTTGCGTTTGCTCGCCGGCCTGCGCTGGGGCTTGCTCAGCGGCTTGCTGATCGCCGGCTATACCGTCATCGACGGTTATGCGGTGAAGGTGCTGCTCGTCGGCCCGGTGCTGCTCGACTATGTCGGCAATGTGCTGCGGGTGCCGTTTTTGCTGCCGCAGGTGCTGCACAGTCGCGCCGCGGTCGACGCTTTCAAGGCCGCCTGCCGCAGCCACTGGCGCCACGCGCTGGTGGTGGCCACGCTCGGGCCGCTGGCCTATGTGCTGGTGCTCTACGCAGTCACGATGGCGCCGCTGTCGCATGTCGCGCCGGCACGCGAGGTGTCGATGCTTTTTGCCGCGCTCATCGGTGGCCGGCTGCTCGGTGAAGGTCAGCGTCGCCTGCGCCTGTTGGGTGCCGCCTGCATCGCCGGTGGTGTGATTGCACTGGCGCTGGGTTGAAGCGCTTCACCAACCACCGAAGCGCGGCCAGATCTCGATCTGGCCGCCAGGCTGCACGACGTGATAGGCACTGAACTGCGCGGCCGTCGCACAGGCGTGATTGGGCAGCACGCGCACCCGGGTGCCCACCGCAAAGCGCCGTTGCACGTCGTCGCCTTCACGACTGCCGCCGCGTCGCGTCAAGGTGCCATGTTCCTGGTTCACCGCGCTGACGATCCAGTCCGGCATCGGCGTGCCGTCTTCGCTGCACACCAGCCCATACCCCTGGTCGACGGCCTGGCCTTGCGTGCCGCGGTCACGGCTCAGCGCCATCCAGCCGGCGTCGATCAACACCCAGCCCTTCGCCGGCTGGTGGCCGATCACGGTGGCGAGCACGCTGAAGGCGATGTCCTCGACCCGGCAGACACCGATGCCGGCCATCACCAGATCGTGAAAGACGTAGACCCCGGCGCGGACTTCGGTGACACCCGGCAGCGCGCGTGCGGACAGCGCCGTCGGTGTCGAGCCGACGCTGACTGCCGCGCAGGGCAGGCCGGCATCACGCAGGCGCTGCGCGGCGAACACGATGCCGCTGCGCTCGGCTTCAGCAAAGTCTGCCAGTGCGTCGGGAGTGTGCAGGCCGTAGGAGCCGCCAGCATGGGTCATCACGCCGGTGAGCGCGCTGCCGGTGTTGTGGTGCAACGCGTTTCCAATGTCGAGCAGGGTGTCAGACGCCGGCGCCACACCGGCCCGCTGGCCGTCGGTATCGATCTCGATCAGCACCTCGAAGCGCTGGCCCTGCTGCTCGCCATGCGCCGCCACCGCCTGCGCGGCAGCCACCGAATCGACGATCACCTTGAGTTTGCAGCCGCGCTCGCGCAGCGATTGCACATGCGCCAGCTTGTTAGGCGTGATGCCGACGGCATACAGGATGTCGTCAAAGCCGGCGCCGAAAAACTCGTCAGCTTCTTTCAGCGTCGACACCGTGATGCCGCTCGCGCCGGCGGCGGCTTGCAGCCTGGCAACGGGCACCGATTTGGCGGTCTTGACATGCGGCCTGAAAGCCACCCCGAGCGCCTGCATCTGCTGCTGCATGCGCTGAATGTTGGCGGACATCTTTGCGGCATCGAGCAAAACGAGCGGCGTTTCGAGCTGGGCGAGGCTGGCGAGGGTCGGCATGCCGGGGAGTATCGCGCGCCGCGCTTGAGCGATGATGCGCGGCGTCGCAACTGCGCGGCGTGGCCGGATGCCTGGATGACGATCAACGAAGCAACTCGACGCGGCATGACTTCGCCAAAACGTGGCGTGAGTCTGCCTTGCGCTGTGGCCTCTTTTTTGATCACCACGCTCATTGCTCCAACCGTCGCCACGCTCACCAGCAGCGCCACCGCCGCGCCCGCGCCCAAGCCCCGGCCGGCGGTCATCGAGGGTGTCGTGACCAGGGTCTTCGACGGCGACAGCCTGTTGCTGCAACCGGCGCTGCCCGCCTTGAGCCTGCAAGTGCGTTTGATGCATATCGACGCCCCCGAGATCTGCCAGAACTGGGGCGCGCAGTCACGGGCTGCGTTGGCTGCATTGCTGCTCGACAAGCCGGTCAGCGTGCACACCGTGGCCCGCGACCGATATGGCCGGGTGGTCGGCCGGGTCACCGTCGACGGCGTCGACGCCAGCGTCGCCCAAGTCGAAGCAGGCCACGCCTGGAGCGCGCGCACGAAGTGGGACCAAGGCCCGCTGGTCAAACAAGAGCGCATGGCCAAGGCCTTGGCGCGTGGCCTGCACAGCGAACTGCGGCCGCAGATGCCTAAGGCCTTCCGCGCCAGCAACGGCCCTTGCCCACATTGAACAGGAACCCATCGACATGGCCAGAGCATTGATCCCCGACCGCGACGATGACGACCTCTTCGGCATGCTGTTCATCTGCTGCGGCTGGATTGCCGGCGGCCTGGACGACCAGGCTTTCCTCGACCGCATGGCCCACGACGGGCCGGTGCTGTTTGCCGGCGTCATCGATGCCCACCAGCCACCGCCGATGACCGCGGCGCAGCGCCAGGCCGACACCACCAAACTGTTTCGTCTGCTGGGCTGGAGCCTGCTCGACAACGCGCCGCGGCCGGCAAATGGGTTTCGCCCGCAGCGCCGGCCGCTGCCGGGCCGCAATGAACCCTGCCTGTGTGGGTCAGGCGAAAAATTCAAGCGCTGTTGTGCCGGCCTGGTTGCCGGCATGCCGGGCTTCGACCCCGACTTGCTCGGCGCGCTGATCGTCGGCGCGCTGCCGGCCGCCGCGCAGGCCGCGCTGGCAACCCAACGGGTGCCGCCGCAGGTGGTGTTGGGCGCGGCGGAATACATGCTCGACGACGACCGAGCGACGCATGCGCGGCGCCTGCTCGAACCCTGGAGCGAATTGCCAGCGCCCTGGACCGACGACCGTGCCGACCTGCTCGACCGGCTCGGTGATACCTACCTCGATTTGGGATTGCCGCGCAAGCGCAAGCAGTTGGCCAACGACATGGTCGTCAAGGGTGGCCCCGCGGTGCAGTCCAAAGGCTGGCAGCGGCTGTCGCTGCTGGCCGCAGATGCCGGTGACGACAAGGGTGCACAACAGGCCTTCAGGAACGCCCAGCGCCTGCAGCCCGACGACCCAAATGTGGCGCTGCTCGAGGTCACCACGCTGATGGGTGCCGGCCAGCATGACACCGCGCGCGAACGTGCGTCCTTTCACACGCGGCGCCTGAAGCGCCTGCCGCCGTCCGACGGGTTGGCGCACGCGATCGATGTGCTCGAAGAATTGACCCAGCCCGATTCGCCCCTGGTGCGCCGGGTCATGGACGAGGGCGGCATGATGCCCAGCGCGGCGCTGGGCGAACTCACCGAATGGTTGGCGGCTTTGCCTGCGCCGAAGCTGCGCATCGACCTGCCCAAGGCGCCGGCCACCGACCTCGAAGCGCTGCGGCCGAATGCCACGCTGCAACGTGCATTGCTGCGCTGGCACAAGGTCTTTGACGTCGAGTTGCCGACGATGGCCTGGGACGACGGTGGTGACGACGTTGATGACGACCTGCGGCGCGGGCTCGACATCGCCGACTGGCTGCCGCTGCTGAAAAAGACCCCGCTACTGGCTGACAGCTTCGAGGTCCTTGACGGCCTGGTCCTGCTGTTGCAGCGGCTGCCGCTGGACCAGTCGGCCCGGGCCTGCGCGATCGCGCTCGGGCGCGCGCTCCATCTCTGGCAACTCATCATCCAGGCGCAGCCCAGCGCGCGCTGCGAATGGGCCTGGCTGGAGAACCGGCCCGCGCTGCGGCTGCTGGTGGAGTCGGTCACGCTCGACAGCGACGCGCGCGCCGAGCATTCGTTCGACAACCTGCGCCATCTTGTCGAGGTGCTCAACCCGCATGACAACCATGGCCTGCGCGAACGCCTGATGGCCGTCTACCTGCGCCGCGGCGACACCGCCGCCGCGGCAGCGCTCGCTGCGCGTTACCCCGACGACAGGGTCGGCATGGTGCTGCTGACGGCGCGCACGCGGCTCGCCGAAGGGGCGTTCGAGCCGGCCGCGGCGCTGCTGCAGTCGGCGCTGAAAGCAAACCCGCATCTGCAAAAGACCTTGCTCGCATCGCGTGCGCCGCGGCTGCCGAATGTGCCTTCGTATGCCCTGGGCTCGGTTGAAGAAGCACGCATCGTCGTCGCCAACCAGTTCGACCTCTGGCGCAGCGACGCGGCGGTGCGGCTGTGGTTGAAAAAGGCGCTCGACGGCCTCATCGGGCCGGCGGTGCCGGGCTTGTTTGATGGGGCGGCAAGAAGCGATTGAGCCGATTGGCGCAGCGGTCCTGTGCGAGCCGTTCGGCAGAGCCGTTGTCGGTATAGTTGGCTTACAGGCCATTGTGCGCGAAGAAAGGAAGCCCGATGAACGCAATCGTGATCGAGCATGTGCCGGTGGCCGAGTTGCCGGCCGCCTGGCGTGCCAAGTTGGCCAAGGCTCCGGGCGCCACCGTGACCGTGCGCATCGAGGAGGAAGTTCAAGACGACGCCACGGCCTTCGCCGAGGACCCGTTGTTCGGGATGTGGCGCGACCGCGAGGACATGGCGGATGTCGCGGGCTATGTGCGAGGCATCCGCGCCGATAGGTTCAGCGACGACAGGCCGGCCAAGGACTGATCCGCGATGCTGATCGATTCGGACGTGCTGGTGTGGCTCACGCGGGGGCATGTGGGCGCGGCCGAGCGGCTCCATGCACTGCCAGCGTGGAGGATTTCGGCGGTGACCTACATCGAGCTCGCCCAGGGTTGCCGCGACAAGGCCGAACTCGCGCGGCTGAAGAAGGGCCTGGCCGCGCGCAACACCGAGATCGTGCCGATCACGCCGGCCATCAGCCAGCGCGCGGCTGATCTCATCGACAGCCTGGCGCTGTCGCATGGGCTGCGCCTGGCCGATGCGCTCATTGGCGCCACCGCCATCGAGCACCAGGCCACGCTGATCACCGCCAACGTCAAGCACTTCGGGGCAGTCCAGGGATTGAAGGTCGAGGCGTTCAACCCTTGACAACATAGCAGCGCCGCGCGGCGCTGCAAGATTGAAGACTCAAGAGTTGACCCTCGCGCCGACCCGGTAGGGACGTAGCTGGTGCCACCGGTGTAGCTGGTGGTTCGCGAGAGCCGAGAGGTGGTGCCGGTTTTCTGAGCACGGCGATAAGTGGACACTCTGATCGAGACGCCCGTGAGCAGCGTCGGGTCGGCATTTTCGTAGTGATAGGTGCGTGCATCGGGCGAGGGGCCGGGCGACGTGACCGACGTGAGCATGCCGTTGGCGTTGTAGCTGTAGTCCCAGGCGTTGCCTGCGGGATCAATGACCTGGCTGACCCGCCCCGCCGTCCAGGTGAAATTGAAAGACTTGCCGACCCGGTTGGTGACCTTGGTGAGCGTCGTGCCGACGTAGATTTGTGTCCACGCATCACCCGCGCTGTCACTGGCGCTGAGCTGGCGCCCGGTTGAATTGAAGACATACGAGCGCGTGCCGATGCCGAGCGACCAGCCGCTGGTCGGGGTGATGCCACCGGCCAAGGTGCCCAGCGCCGCATTGCCCTTGACCTGGTACTCGCCCGGGCTGGTGGGCATCCAGGTGTATTTGTACTTGGCGCCATCCGGGAAAGTAACCGTGGCGTCGGGTGGGATGCACCCCACTTCGGTATTGATGCAGGCCGCGGTTGATTTGGTGACCCGGTAGGGATCGACGCTCGACGTCCAATTGGCGCCGAACAGACGGCCGGTGGCATTGACGCTGCGGTAAGTGCGGTCGAGGGTCATGCCGTAGAGGCCGGCGGACGAGGCGTCGGTTTGTGGCAGCAGCTTTTCGCCGGTGGCGATGACCACCGGGCTGCCGGTTGGGCAAATGCCCGTGCTGTCGACCGCCGAGTCGGCCTCGGCTACCGGCATCGCCGGCGGCGTCTCGTCGAGCCCGTCGCGCTTTTCGGTGTGCCTGACCCCAAAGCGCGCGTCATGCCGAAGTTTGGCGAGCCAACTGAACATGTCGCGGGTTTGGCGCGCTAGAGCCTCCACTTTCCGCCGCAGCGCGTCGTCGATGACGGGGAGCGTCGGCGAAGTCTCTTTCGACCGCGTCCCGGCGACTACTACTTGTTGCCCGCACTTGCTAAGGTCGTGTGCGCCAGGCTTGCATGGCGGCAGATCTTGCGCGATCGTGTGCCCACAAAAAATCAGGAAAGCGACCGCCAGAAGCAGGCGACAATTCCGGGGGGGGGGGGCAGCAACCAAATGCGCAACAGTACTTCACCCTCGCACAACCTATTAGCGGTGCCGCCCGGTTGTGCGGGTC
>JANOKR010000254.1:0-2024 GCA_031419315.1 Betaproteobacteria bacterium | reverse complement strand
GGCATGCCGGGGCCATGGTCTTCGATCAGCACCTCGGCGCTGCGGCCGTCGCTGTGCATGCGCACCTGCACTTGCACCGGCTGCGCGCTGCCGGCGTGGCGCACCGCGTTGTCGATGAGGTTGGTCAGCGCGCGTTCGATGAGGTGCAGGTCACCGTCGAGTTCGATCCCGCCCGGCGCCGGGCCGGCCAGCGCGACCGGGGCGCTGAGCTCGAATTTCTGCACCGTATCGGCGACCAGTTCGTCGAGCCGGAATCGTTCGTTCTGCAGGACATGGTCGGTGGCTTGCAGCGTGGCCAGCTCGAAGAGCTGCTGCGACAGCCGGCGCACCTTGTCGCTCTGCGCCACCGCGGCGTCGATGAGGCGGCGGCGGTGCGCGGCATCAGCCTCGCAAGCGGTCGCTGTCGATGTCATTGCCGCGGGCAGGCGCAGCGCTTCGAGATGGCCGTGCAGCGCCGTCAGCGGCGTGCGCAGGTCGTGCGCGACGTTGGCCATCACGTCGCGGTGCGCAGTGGCCTGGTCGGCCTGCAGACGCACCTCGCTGGCAATGCGTGTCGACATCGCCGCAAAGCTGTTGGCGATGGCGCTGACCTCATCGTCGGCGCTTGCACGGTCAGCGTCGTCGATGGCATCGAGGCTTGTTTCGGCGTTCACCGACGCACCCGCGCCCGCACCCGCCACCGCCACCGGCCCGACCGTAAACCGCTGCATGCGCTGCGCCAGTTCGCGCAGCGGGCGGGTCAGGCGCTGGAACAGCAAGGCGCCGAGTGCGAGTGTCAGCAGCAGCGCCAGCGCCGCCGCCGCCGCGGCCGTTTGCCACGCACCTTGCAGGCCGAGCGGGCCGCTGACTTGCGCGCGCGCCTGGCCTTCGAGCACCACGTACAGATACCCCGGCGGCTTGGCTTGGCTCGCACTTGGCGGGAACATCGCGGCGCTGAATGTTTTGCTGACGCGGCTGCCCTCGCGCATCGGATCGGTGCCACGCAGCGGCAGCGGGGCACCGCTTAAAAAAGCGCGCACCGGCACGAGGTCGACGGCATGTTGGCGGACCATGCCTGGCTCGCCGATATAGGCCGCGACGCGGCCGTCGGCGTCGAGCAGGTAGACCTCGACGCCGGGGTTGACGACCGTCAGCATCTTCAGCAACGCGCCGCGCGCTGCCTGGTCGCTGGCCTCGCTGGCTGCGCTGGCATCGGCGCCGCCGCGCGTGAGCTCGGGCCAGCGTTCGACGATGTGGCGCGCCAGGCCATGTGAGATGCGTTGCAGCGATTCGACCTCGTGCTCGCGCGCCAGGTGGCGCCCGAGCGCGGCAACCGCCAGGCCGTAACCGAGCAGCAACAACACGAGCACCCAGGTCAGGCGGCGGGTGAAGCTGATTTTCATGGTTGGCTCGGGTGCGTTCGCTCGCTCACAGATCGGCACGCGCGCGGCCGGCGTCGAAGCGGTATCCGGCACCCCAAACGGTCTGGATCAGCTGCGGTTGGTGCGGGTCGGTTTCGATCTTGCTGCGCAGCCGGTTGATGTGCGAATTGACGGTATGTTCGTAACCGTCGAAGCCGCTGCCCCAGACGCGGTCGAGCAGCTCGGCACGGCTGAAGACCTGGCCCGGGTGGCGCACCAAAAAGTGCAGCAGGTCAAATTCGCGCAAGGTCAGGGCCAGGCTTTCGTCGCCGCGCAACAAGGCCCGCCGGGTGGCGTCGAGCCGGTGCCGGCCGATCGGGATCGGTGCCGGCGCGGCGTGACGGGTCTGCTGCTGCAGTTGCTCGGTGCGGCGCATCAGCGCGCGCACCCGCGCCACGAGTTCAAGCATCGAAAACGGCTTGGCCAGGTAGTCATCGGCGCCGAGTTCGAGGCCGAGCACGCGGTGGGTTTCGGTATTGCGCGCGCTGACGATGATCACCGGCACCGCAGGGTGGCGCTGGCGCAGGTGGCGGCACAGGTCCCAACCGTCGGCGCCGGGCAGGCCCAGGTCGAGCAGCACGAGATCCCAGCCGCCGGCGTCGATGCGGTGCAGCGCGAGGCCGC
>JANOKR010000253.1:0-5176 GCA_031419315.1 Betaproteobacteria bacterium | reverse complement strand
CGCGCCGCGCTCGGCGGCGAGTGCGCTCGGCACGTCCTTCAGCTTGACCGCAAATTCGTCGGCCTGGCCCTTGAAGATGGCGATGACTTCGCGCTCCTTGGGGTCGGCAAGCAGCCGCTCTTCGGTCTGCGTCACGGCCTCGAGTTGATGCCCGTAGGTGAGCTGCGGGATTGGAAAATTGGCCTGCTTCACCGACAGCCAGACGACCGGGATCAAGTAGGCGACGATGAGCACGATGTACTGCGCGACCTGGGTCCAGGTCACCGCGCGCATGCCACCAAGAAACGAGCACACGAGGATGCCGCCAAGCCCCAGAAAGATGCCGATCTCGAAGGCCAGGCCCGACAGCCGAGACGTGATCAGGCCGACGCCGTAGATCTGCGCGACGACATAGATGAACGAGCACAGGATCGCGATGACGATACCGACCAGGCGCGGCAGGTGGCCGCCATAACGGGCGCAGAGAAAGTCGGGGATCGTGAAATGCCCGAACTTGCGCAGGTAGGGCGCGAGCAGCAGCGCCACCAGGCAATAGCCACCCGTCCAGCCCATGATGAAGGCCAGCCCGCCATAACCGTTGAGGTACAGCGTTCCAGCCATGCCGATGAACGACGCCGCGCTCATCCAGTCAGCGGCGATGGCCATGCCGTTGTACATCGCCGGCACGCGGCGGCCGGCGACGTAGTACTCGGCCGGGTCGTGGGTGCGGCTCATGATGCCGATGCCGGCATACAGCGCCACCGTCGACACCAAAAAGACGATGCCCATCGCCCAGCGCGACAGGCCGAGTTGCTCGAGTGCGGCGAGCAGGATCACAAAACCCAGGAAGCCGGCAGTGAACCCGCCGTAGATCCGGTGCAGCCGCGACTTGAACGCGGCGCGCTCGGCACGCTGCGTGCCGCTGCGCTGCAGGCCGGCCTCAGGGGCCATCATCGGTCACCGCTGGCCACCGTTCAGTCCTCTTCGGCAACGCCGTAGAGCAGCTCGATCCGGCTCATGTGCCGGTCGTAGTACCAGATGATCAGGCCGTAGACGACCAGCGCGCCCTGCGAGCCGATCCAGAAACTGAACGGCCAGCCGAAGAATTTGAAGTTGAGATCGCGGGCAAAAAAGGCGACCACAAAAGTGACCACAAACCAGACACCGAGCAACGCCGCGATGACGCGCAGATTGCTGCGCCAGTAGGCGCGGCGGTTGTCGGCGTCCGGCATCCCCGATCAGCCCGCCACAGGCATGGCGGCCAGCACCATCCTGATCTTTGTGATCGTCAGGACTAACCACAAGACCAGCAGCAAGAAAAAAGCCACCAGCCCGAGATGCTGGTCGAGCACGACCCGTGGCGTGATCCAGCGCGCGACTTTCATGACCGGCCGGGTCAGAGTCTTGAACAGTTTGTAGACCAGATTCTGCTCGCGCTTGGCACCGGCCAAGACCCACAACACACCCTGGCCGAACATCGCCACACCAGCGACTTCGACCAAGCCCTTGAAGATCACGATAATCTCGAACATCAGATCGAAAGAGAAAAAACGGAATGGGTCATTGGCAGATCTACCTGACGGGACGGTTGCTCGAACTCTTCGGGCGCCGCGACACGGCGATCGAGTGTTACGAGGGTGCATTGGCGCAGGCACCGGACTTTCACCGCGCGCAAAACCGCATTGCCTACAGCCACGCTTCGCAGGGCCGATTTGCGCAAGCCGTGCCGCGCTTTCAGGCCGTGTTGCGCGTGCAGCCCAACGATGCGGTGGCGCATTTCAACCTCGGCTACGCGTTCGACCAACTCGGTGAATTCGACAACGCGCTGGTGGCCTTTCGTGATGCCACCCGGTTGAACCCGAAGATCGACCGCGCCTGGTACGGCCTGGGCATGGCGCATGCCGCGCTCGGCCAGCATGAGGCGGCCGCAACGGCATTGCGCGAGGCGGCAACGCTGCAGCCGATGAACCCGCACGCCTGGTACCAACTCGGCATGGCGCAGCACACGCTGCACAACACCAAGGCTTTTGACGAGGTCGCGATGCACCTGCTGCGTTTCGACCCGCGCATGACACGCCGATTGATCGACGACGCCGGCCGGGAAGATCTTGCCCACTTGGTCAAGGACCTCGTTGTCTGAGCCATCAACCGATGTTGACCGGAGTCGGCTTCGGCAACTGGCTGGCGTCGTCGTTCATGGGCGCTTGGTCGGTCACTTCAAGGATCTCCTCGCAACGATCGGTTCTGGCAAGAACAAGGCCCGCCGAAGCGGGCCCTGTTGCCACAAAGCGGGCCGGGGTCAGCGCGCTTCGCTGACCAGCGTATCGCCCTTCAGGTTGGGGTAGCGCACATGCTCAACCAGTTCTTGCACCTCCTTCGATGGCGGCGCCGTCAGCAAGCTCACGACGATGATCGTGAGCAGCCCGACCGGCAGCCCAAACATGCCCGATGACACCGGGTTCAGGCCGAACCAGAGGTCCATCTTCGGCACGCCCATATTGGTGAAAAACGGGTAGGTGCGCAGCATGTAATACACGCAAACCGCCAGGCCGGCGCCCATGCCGGTGATCGCGCCCCACTTGTTGGCGCGCTTCCAGAACACTCCCAGCACCAGTGCCGGGAAAAACGCCGATGCCGCCAGCGAAAACGCCGCGCCGACCAGGAACAGGATGTCACCCGGCTTGAGCGAGGTCACGTAGGCCGCCACGATCGCCACAACTACCAACAGCGCTTTGGAGATCGTGACACGCTTGGTCGTCGACGCGTTGGGGTCGATCATCTTGTAGTACAGGTCATGCGACAGCGCATTGGCGATCGTCAGCAGCAGGCCGTCGGCAGTTGACAGCGCAGCCGCCAGACCACCCGCCGCAACCAGCCCGGAGACCACGTACGGCAAGCCGGCGATCTCTGGCGTGGCGAGCACGATCAGGTCACCCCCGATCACGACTTCGGCCCACTGCACGATGCCGTCCTTGTTGATGTCGGTGATGTTCAACAGCGTCGGATCGACCTTCGCCCACGCCGCCGCCCAGGCCGGCAACGATGCGAATGAACTGCCCACCAGGTTCGAGAACATGTCGTACTTGGCCAGCACCGCCAGGCAGGGCGCGGTGAAGTACAGCAGGAAGATGAAAAACAGCGACCAGAACACCGACACCCGCGCCTGTTGCACGCTGGGCGTCGTGTAGTACCGCATCAGGATGTGCGGCAACGCCGCGGTGCCGAACATCATGCAGAACACGATGCCGATGAAGTTGAGCCGCGCCAGGCTTTGCGCCGCCTCGTCCTTGCCGGCAAAGGCTTGCGCATGGGGTCGTGGTGGGTTCGCGCGCGCCGCCAACCCGGCTTCTCGGGTGTACTGGGTCTTCGCAGCGGCAGCGTCCTTCGGGTAGGCCGCAGCAGCCTTCTCGGCAGCCGCCAACTGGTCGGCCGGGGCGTTGGACGCCTTGGCGTCGACGAGCGCCTGCTCGACCTTGGCCTTGCCATCGGCGTAGGCCTTGTCGGGCGCGGCCAGCGCGGCGCGGCCGGCAGCCGCGCGATCGGCAAAGACTTTGCGGACTTCCTGCTCCTTCGGGTCGGCGGTGATCTTCTTCTCGAGTTCACCCACTTTCTGCAGCGTGTAGCCGTAGGCGACCTGCGGGATCGGGCTGCCGGTATGTTTCATACCTAGCCAGATCACCGGCGTCAGGTAGGCAATGATCAGGATGATGTACTGCGCGACCTGGGTCCAGGTGACGGCTTTCATACCACCAAGCATCGAACACACCAGGATGCCGCCGAGGCCAACGAACACCCCGACGCCAAACTCCAGCCCGGTGAAGCGGCTGGTGATCAGGCCGACACCATAGATCTGCGCCACGACGTAGACAAACGAGCAGGTGATCGCGGCGACGATGCCGATCGTGCGCACGATATTGCCGCCATAACGCTCAGCCAGAAAGTCGGGAATGGTGAACTGGCCGAACTTGCGCAGGTACGGCGCCAGGAACAACGCCACCAGGCAGTAGCCGCCCGTCCAGCCCATGACCCAGGCCAGGCCGTCATAACCGCCCAGAAACAACGTGCCGGCCATGCCGATGAACGAGGCCGCGCTCATCCAGTCAGCGCCAGTCGCCATACCGTTAAAGAACGCCGGCACGCGCCGGCCGGCGACGTAGTACTCGGCAACGTCCGCCGTGCGGCTCATGATGCCGATGCCGGCATACAGCGCCACGGTGGCGAACAGGAACCAGTAGCCGATCCACTGCCGCGACATCCCCAACTGCTCTGCGAACGCCAGGGCGATCACAAAGGCCAGGAAGCCGCCGGTATAGAAGGTGTAGTACTTCTTCAGCGACGAGTTAAACGCCTTGTGCGAGAAGGTTGCAGTGCTCATTCGAGGTCTCCTTCATCGACGCCGTATTCCTTGTCGAGCTTGCCCATCAGGTAGGCATAGATGCCGATGATGGCGACATAGATCGCCAACGAGCCCTGCGCCGACATATAAAAGCCCAGCGGAAAACCCAAGAAAGTCATGCTGTTGAGTTCGCGTGCGTACCACGCCTCGACAAAGGTGACCACGAACCAGACGACGAGCAAAATCGCCGTGATGACGAGGTTCTTTCGCCAATACTCGTTGTGCTTCTCGGTGAGTTGCATCGATTTCTCCGCGTGGAACAGGCGAGGCTGATGCTCGGCGGCATGCCTTACGAATTTCTTACAGCAGCGGCAGGGACATACCCGCGGGCGGGTCAACACTGACCCCGCCCCGGATCGTCACCGACGACGCCGTGCGGGTGTTCGCGAGCGTGTCAGCGCGCCGCCAGGCGGTGCCAGGTATCCACGACGGTGTCAGGGTTGAGCGAGATCGACACGATGCCTTCCTGCGCCAACCAGTCGGCAAAGTCGGGGTGGTCGCTGGGGCCCCGGCCGCAGATGCCGATGTACTTGCCGGTCGCGCGGCAGGCCGCGATGGCGCGCGAGATCAGCGCCTTGACTGCCGGGTCGCGTTCGTCAAAGTCGCCCGCCAGTTGGGCCAGGCCGGAGTCGCGGTCCAGCCCCAAGGTGAGCTGGGTCAGGTCGTTCGAGCCGATCGACATGCCGTCGAAATGCTCGAGAAACTGCTCGGCCAGGATCGCGTTGCTCGGCACCTCGCACATCATGATCAGGCGCAGGCCACCGACGCCGCGCTTGAGGCCGCGTTCGGCGAGCATCTGGG
>JANOKR010000252.1:0-4684 GCA_031419315.1 Betaproteobacteria bacterium | reverse complement strand
GCACGCAGGCGGCGCAACTGCGGCTGGTCAGCAGGCGCCAGCGCGCGCTGGCCCGAGGCCTTTTGCAGCAGCTGCGCATATTGCTGCGCCGCGGCCTGCTCGACCTGCTCGGCCGGCACCAGGTTGGTCAGCTTGGAGCGTGTGCATTCGGGAATTTGCGCGGCGGCCGGGCCGGCGGCCGCGGCCAGCGTCGCCGCAGCAGCGCCGGTGAGCAGCGCACGTCGCCGATGTCCAAAACAGGCGCAGCGCCAGGTGGGGGCGCCGCGCAGCAGATCGAAATGAGTGACCATGGGCACAGTTTATGCGCCGAGGCCGTCAAGCGTCGGACATCAGGCGTCGCGCGCTAGTCTTCGAGCGCACGCACACTGGCGCGCATGTCCCACAGCATCCACAGCGCCGGCAGCGCGAGCACGGTGCTGATGATAAAAAACACCGGCCAGCCGATGCTCTCGGCCAGCACCCCGGCCAGCGGGCCGACCCAGACCCGGCCGATCGACGCAAACGCCGACAGCAGCGCAAACTGCGTCGCGGTGAAGCGCTGGTTGCACAGGCTCATCAAGAAGGCGACAAAAGCCGCGGTGCCCATGCCGCCGGAAATATTCTCGAACGCCACGACCATCAAGAGGCCACCATCGACTGGCGTTGAGGTGACCAGTTTGACAAAACCCCAGTCGAAAGGCGCCAGCACGAGCCCGGGCAAGACCCCCTTGCCGCTGACGGCCAGCCACCAGAATCCCAGGTTGCTGAGCAACTGCAAGATGCCGAACAACATCAACGCGCGCCACAGGCCGATGCGCAGCATCAAGGCGCCGCCGAGCAAGGCGCCGCCGATCGTCAGCCACAGGCCGATGACCTTGTTCACGACACCGACCTCGGCCGAGGTGTAGGCCATGGCCTTGAGCAAAAACGGTGTCATCAGCGAGCCGGCAAAAGCGTCGCCCAATTTGTAGAGCACGATGAAGAGCAGGAATGCAGCCGCACCGGGCTGGCCGAAATAGTTGCGCAGACCGCCGAGCAGGGTCTCGAATTTCGCCCGCCGCGCGGCCCAGGCCGCCAGCGGCAGCGTGGATGCAATGCCCATCATCAACGCGAGCAGGTCGACCCAGCGCTTTTGCAGCGTCGGATTCAGGCTGCCGCCTTCGAGCAGCGGCGCGAGCAGACGGTGCGCGATCGGCTGCGCAAACTGGTCGGTCAGAAACACACCGACCGCCACTGCGGCAACCACCGCGGCAAAACCGGTGAGGTCGTTGCGCGCCAGCGTCGGTTTGATATCGGGCCAGGCGACCTTGGGCAAGACCAGCGCCGACAGAACCGCGGCCACGACCATCAGTGCGGCCATGAAGCGGTAGACCGCGGGCCAGTCCCAGCCGCCGCCTTGGTTGGGGTCGGTCCAGATCAGCGCGATGCCACCCGACAGGATCATCGCCAGCCGATAACCCATCACGCTCAGCGACGCGCCCAGCCCGCGTTCGGGTTTGGCCAGCAGGTCGGTGCGGTAGGCGTCGATGATCACGTCTTGCGACGCCGAGATGAAGGCCACCGTCACCGCGAACAGCGCAAACAGGCGGATCGAATCCTTCGGCGAGGTACCCGCCAGCAGCAGCAGCGCGCCGGCCAGGGCCAACTGCGTCAACACCAGCCAGCCGCGCCGGCGGCCAAGCCAAGGCAGGTCGAAGCGGTCCATCAGCGGCGCCCACAAAAACTTGAAGGTGTAGGGCAGGCCGACCAGGCTGAGGAAGCCGATCGTCGCCAGGTCCAGGCCCTCCACCGTCAGCCAGGCCTGCATCGCCTGGCCAGTCAAGGCCAGCGGCAGGCCCGATGCAAACCCGAGCAGCGTGACGACGAGCAGGCGGTGCAGCGCGGCGAGGCGCAGGGCCGTCATCGCGCCATCGCTTCAGCCGCCAGCGGCATCGGCAGCGCGGCGTCGAGCGAAGTCGACAAACCAGTCGACGCAGCCCGGGTTGGCCATCGCGTCGCGGTTGAGCACCTTGTGCGCCTCGGCGCCGAGCAGCAGCTTTTTCACCGGCAGCTCCATCTTCTTGCCCGACAGCGTGCGCGGGATCGCCAGCACCTGAAATATTTCGTTAGGCACATGGCGCGGCGACATCGCGGCGCGGATGCCGGCATTGATGCGCTTGGTCAATGCCGCGTCGAGTGACAGCCCGTCGCGCAGCACCACGAACAGCGGCATGTAGCTGTCGCGGCCGAGGTATTCGAGATCGACGACGAGGCTGTCGAGCACTTCGGGCAGCAGCTCGACCGCGCGGTACAGCTCGGCGGTGCCCATGCGCACGCCGTGGCGGTTGATCGTCGCGTCGCTGCGGCCATAGATGATGGCGCCACCCCGCGGCGTGATGCGGATCCAGTCGCCATGGCGCCAAGCCGCAGGCTTGTCATCGCCACCCGGGTACATGTCGAAATAACTGTCGCGGTAACGGTGGCCGCCCTCATCGCCCCAGAAGTACAGCGGCATCGACGGCATCGGCTGGGTGCAGACGAGCTCGCCGACCTCGTCGATCAATGCTTGGCCACTCTCGCTGAAGGCCTCGACCGCAGCGCCCAGGCAGCGGCATTGCATCTCGCCGCGATGCAGCGGCAGGGTGATGTTGCCGCCGACAAAGGCACCGGCGAAGTCGGTGCCGCCGCTGATCGGGTTGATCCAGATCGGTTTGCCGTCGACTTGCGGGCAGCGCTGCCAGATCCAGTCATAACATTCGTCGGACAGCGGCGAGCCGGTGGAGCCGATGGCGCGCAGCGCGTGCAGGTCGGCGGCTTGCATCGGCTGCACATCGGCTTTGAGGCAGCTGGCGTAAAACGCCGCACCGGCGCCGAAGAAGGTGGCGCGCGCCAGGCCGGCAAAGCGCCACAGCGTCGTCCAGTCGGGGGCCTTGGACGCGCGTCCGTCTGCGTCGACGCCGACGGAAGACGGCGCCGAGGGGCTGCCGTCGAAGATGCACGCCGTGGTGCCACTGAGCAAAGCCGCGACCTGGCCGTTCCACATGATCCAGCCGGTGGTGCTGAACCAGTGGAAGCGATCGCCAGTTTCGGCCGAAGGCCCGAGGTTGTTGTGCAGCCCGGCTTTGAGGGCTTCGATGACGATGCCGCCGTGGCCATGCACGATCGGTTTGGGCAGCCCGGTGGTGCCGCTGGAATAAACGATCCACAGCGGGTGATCGAAGGGCAACCAGGTGGGTTGCAAGGTCGGCTGCAAAGTCGGCGGTGCTCCAGGCCCAGCAGCGGCGAGCAGCGCATCGATCTGCGCACCCCGCACTGCATGTTCGACGCTCGGCAGCGACGCCAGCAGCTCGTCGATCAACGGCCGGCGGTCGTGATCCGAGCCGCCCCAGCGCACGCTGTCGCAGGCGATGAGCACCTTCGGCGCGATCTGGCGGAAGCGGTCGAGCACCGCCACCGGGCCCATGTCGGGCGAGCAGATGCTCCACACCGCGCCGACACTCGCCGCGGCGAGAAATACCGCCGCGGTCTGCGGCGTATTCGGCAGCACCGCGCAGACGCGGTCGCCGGGCACCACGCCCATGCCTTTGAGCGCAGCGGCAAAGTTCGCCACCTGGCGGCGCAGTTCGGGCCAGGTCACTTCTTCGACGCGGCCTTGTTCGAGCAATGCCTCGTTGGCAAAGACGATTGCCGGGTGGCCGGCAGCGTGCGCCGCATCGGCATGGCGAAAGACCTGTTGCGCGTAGTTCACTTGCGCGCCGGGGAACCATTGCGCACCGGGCATCACTGCATCCACCAGTACCGTCGAATGGGGTGTCGGCGACTGGATGTCGAAATAGTCCCAGATCGATTGCCAGAAGCCGCGCAGGTCGGTGACCGACCAGCGCCAGAGGGCGTCATAGCTGTCGAAATGCAGGCCGCGGTGCTCGGCCAGCCAGCGTTGATAGAGGGTGATGCGGGCATCGGTCATGGGCGTTGGTCGACGTCGATAAATCGATAGATATCGCGCATGAAAGGGTGGCGCCAGTAGTGGTGCGTCCAGGGTTGCACGAGCACATTCGCGATCGCGTGTGCGTGGACCTTGTAGGGCAGGTAGGCGACGAGCATGTCCTTGGCCTGGCGCATCACGGCGTCGCGCTCGGGGCCGTCGGGCAGCGCGCGCTGTTGCTCGAACAAGCGGTCGAAAGCCGGCAGCTCAAAGCGCGGGTCGTTGGATTCGCTGGCATTCGGGCCGTAGGCGATAGCCAGGAAAAAGCCGCCATCGGGCGAGCCAGCGCTCCAGCCGTAACCCCACATCATCAGCGTGCCGGCGCGGCTTTTTTTGAGCAGCTCGGGCCAGGTCGAGACTTCGAATTCGATCTTCAGGCCGACGCGGTCGAGCGAGCGTTTCCAGATCGAATTGGTCAGCCGGTCGCGCTGCGAGGCCATCGTGGCCATTCTCAGCACCAGCGGCTGGCCGTCGGGCTGCTCGCGCCAACCGTCGCCGTTGCGGTCGGCATACCCGTAAAGGTCGAGCAGCGCACGCGCACGCGCCGGGTCGAAGTCGCTCATCTCACTTTTGTAGGCAGCATCAAAACCGCTGGTGAAGGGCGAGATCGTGCTCTGCGCCAGCACCGCCTGGCCACCGAGCACATGGCGGATATAGGCCTGGCCATCGAAGGCCAGGCCGATGGCCCGGCGCAGCGCCACTTTGTCGGGGCTGTAGCCGCCGACCAGCGGGTGCTGCATG
>JANOKR010000251.1:0-3224 GCA_031419315.1 Betaproteobacteria bacterium | reverse complement strand
GACTCGTCGAAGTCGAGCCGCGGGAAGGGGCGCGGGAGGTCGATGTGGTGCACCTCTTTCCAGATGCGGCCGAGCAGTCCTTCGACCATGGCGAAGATGTCTTCCTGCGCCACGAAGGACATCTCGATGTCGATCTGGGTGAACTCGGGCTGGCGATCGGCGCGCAAGTCTTCGTCGCGGAAGCACTTGACGATCTGGTAGTAGCGGTCGAAACCCGCCACCATCAGCAGTTGCTTGAACAACTGCGGGCTTTGCGGCAGTGCGAAGAACATGCCGGCGTGGACGCGGCTCGGAACCAGGTAGTCGCGCGCGCCCTCGGGCGTGCTCTTGGTCAGCATCGGGGTTTCGATATCGATAAAACCCTGCTCGTCGAGAAACTTGCGCACCTCGATCGCGACGCGGTAACGCAGCATCATGTTTTTCTGCATCGCCGGGCGGCGCAGGTCGAGCACGCGGTGGGTCAGGCGCACCGTCTCCGACAGGTTGTCGTCGTCGAGCTGGAACGGCGGCGTGACACTCGGGTTCAGGACTTCGAGGCTGTGCGCCAGGACCTCGATCTTGCCGCTGGTCAGCCCCGTATTTTCAGTGCCCGACGGGCGCGCGCGCACCAGGCCGGTGATCTTGAGGCAGAACTCGTTGCGCACACTCTCGGCGGTGCTGAACATCTCGGCGCGGTCGGGGTCGCAGACGATCTGGACCAGGCCTTCGCGGTCGCGCAGGTCGACGAAGATGATGCCGCCATGGTCGCGGCGGCGATGCGCCCAGCCCATCAGCGTGACGGTCTGGCCCATCAGCTTTTCGCTGACCAGGCCGCAGTAGGTGGTTCTCATGGGGGTTCTCTCAAACGGGGTTCGGGGGCTGGGCGATTGCGTTCAAGGTCGCAAGGCCCATATCGAATGGGGTCGGCGCCGGCACCAAAGTGCCGCGAACAAGGGGCTGAACGCTCGCCGCGCGTTCAGCCGATGCGGTTTCGATCAACCGGCGGGGGTGCCGGCGGGGGTGGCACGACCACACCCATCGAGATGACGTATTTCAGTGCCTGGTCCACACTCATCGCCAGCGGGCGGATTTCGGCGCGCGGCATGATCAGGAAAAAACCCGAGGTCGGGTTCGGGGTCGTCGGCACATACAGGCTGACATGCTCGCCGTTGAGATGGGCCTCGACTTCGCCACTCGGCTTGCCGGTGACAAAAGCGATCGTCCACGAACCATGGCGCGGGTACTGCACCAGCACGGCTTCGCGAAAGGCATTGCCGTTGCTCGAAAACAGCGTGTCCGAAACCTGCTTGACCGAGCTGTAGATCGACTTGACGATCGGGATCCGGCCGAGCAGCAGATCCGACTGGTTGACGAACCACTGGCCGAAGATGTTGGTCACAAACACGCCGGTGATCAGCAACAGCGCCAAGAGCACGATCACGCTCAGGCCGGGCATGTGGCGCAGCGATTCCAGAAAACTGTTTGCCGAGGCCGGTAGCACCGCCTGCGCAGCGCCAACGATCGAGCCGAAGAGGCCGTCCATCGCCCCGAGCAGCCAGCCCAGCACGGCGATCGTGATCGCCAGCGGCAACCAGGCAAGCAGGCCGGCGATGAGGTACTTTTTCATGACTGCGACTCGGGGACTGCGGCTTATGCCGCAGCCGGCGGGGCCGCGGGCGCTGAGGCGCTGCCCGACGCCGCTGGGGCGGATGCCGGTGCTGCGGCTGGCGCCGCGCCGCCTTTGTCGCCGCCTTTGTCGCCGCCTTTGTCGCTGCCTTTGTCGCTGCCTTTGTCGCCGGCTTTGTCAGCCGCTTTTTCGCCCGCCGCGCCTGCTGCGGGTTCGTCGGATTTGGGCTTCGTGTCGCCTTCAGCAACCACCGCTGGCGCGCTGCCGTTGTTGCGAAAGTCGGTCGCGTACCAGCCGGAGCCCTTGAGCTGGAAGCCAGCTGCGGTGAGCTGTTTGGCAAAGGTCGCGGCAGCGCAGACCGGGCACTGCGTGAGCAGCGGGTCGGAGATTTTCTGCAGCACATCCTGGGCGTGCCCGCAGGACGTGCACTTGTAGGCGTAGATCGGCATGTATTTGGAAGGTCCGCGAGCGCAACCGCGCATTATAAAGTGCGCCTGGGGTCCACTGCGGCAGGCGCGGGGCCGGCTTCAAGCCGACCTCAGCGCGACTTCAACGCGACTTCAACGCGACTTCAGCTTGCCTTGTGGTCATGCGCCTTGCCGGCCAGGACACGCTCGATCGAGCGGCCTTTGTTGGCCAGCACCGTGGGCGCCAGCGTGCCGAGCAGCATGCCCAGCACCGATGCGAAGAAGCCGACCAGATTTGGCGGGATCAGCGCATCGGCGGCGACCGTGTTGGCGCCGAGCCAGACGCCGATGCCGAAGACCACCGCGCAGATCGCGCCCTGGGTGTTGGCGCGTTTCCAGTAAGCGCCGGCAATCAGCGGCACAAACGCGCCGCACAGGGTCACGTTGTAGGCGTTTTGCACCATCTCGTACATCGTGCTCTTGCTGTTCAGCGCGAAGAGCAAAGCGCAGACGGTGAAGGTGACGAGCACGATGCGCAGTGTCAGCAAAAACTGCTGGTCGCTCATCTTCGGCGCAAACGGCCGCAGCACGTTTTCAGTGAAGGTCGCCGTCGGTGCAAGCAAGGCGCCGCTGGCCGTCGACAGGATCGCCGACAGCAGCGCGCCGAAGAACATGATCTGCGCCCACAGCGGCATCTTGCCAAGCACCAGGTCGGGCAGCACGCGCTGGATCTCGCGGGCGTCTTCGCTCTCGAAGAGCTTGGCGATCGTCGGGTCGGCAGCCAGCGCGGAATAGGCGATGAAGATCGGTACAAAGGCGAAGCAAAAATAGATCAGTGCGCCGATGAGCGTGCCGCGGACTGCCGTGTTTTCGTCCTTGGCGCTGGTCATGCGCTGGAAGACATCCTGCTGCGGGATCGAGCCGAAAGCAAAAGCGAAAAATGCGCCGGCCATCGTCCACCAGCCAGCCGCACCCATATCGGCGGGGAACATCACCAGCTTGCCGTCGGCCGCGGCCTGCGCGATCACCTTGGCCGGGCCGCCGGCCTGGTCACCCACCAGATAGGCCACCGCTGAGAGGCCGATGAGGATGATCACGGTCTGGAAGAGGTCGGTGAAGGCCACCGACCACATGCCTGAAAAGAAACAGCGTAGCCGCAGCCCTGCCGCACCGTTTACCACATCGACCCTGCAACAAGAGGCAGTGCGTAA
>JANOKR010000250.1:0-2117 GCA_031419315.1 Betaproteobacteria bacterium | reverse complement strand
GGCCACGCACGGGGCCGCGCACGGGGCCGCGCATGGGGGCCCGCCGCAATGATCGAGCTGCAAGCCGTCGGCAAGGCCTTCGGCGCCACCCAGGCCGTCGACAGCGTCTCGCTGACGATCGAGCACGGAGAGCTTGTGGTCCTGATCGGCGCCTCGGGCTCGGGCAAATCGACGCTGCTGAAGATGATCAACCGCCTGGTCGAACATGACCGCGGCCGGATCCTGTTCAAGGGCGAAGAGATCCGCTCTTTTCGGCCCGAGGACATCCGCCGCCGCATGGGCTATGCGATCCAGTCGACCGGCTTGTTCCCGCATTGGAATGTGGCGCGCAATATCGCCACCGTGCCCGGGCTGCTTGGCTGGCCTGAGGCGCGCATCGCGGCGCGGGTCGATGAACTGCTGGCCTTGCTCGGCCTCGAGCCCGCGGTCTATCGCGGCCGATATCCGCACCAGCTCTCCGGCGGGCAGCAGCAGCGCATCGGTGTTGCGCGGGCGCTCAGCGCCGACCCCGAGGTGCTGCTGATGGACGAGCCCTTCGGCGCGCTCGACCCGATGACGCGGCGCACCTTGCAGGACGAACTCAAACGCATCCACCACACTTCGGGCAAGACCATCGTGCTCGTCACCCACGATATCGACGAAGCCTTGCGGCTCGCCACCCGCATCGTGCTGCTCGACCGCGGCCGCGTCGTCCAGGCCGGCACGCCGTTGCAGCTGCTGGCCGCGCCGGCCAATCATTTTGTGAGCGACTTTGTCGGCCGCAGCGACCTCGGGTTGAAGCTGCTTGGCTTGCAGACGGTGGCCGATCGACTGCGCCTGGGCGAGCCGGCCCAAGGCGCCGCGATCGCGGCCAGCTTGAGCCTGCGCGAGGCCCTGTCGATATTCGTCGAGCGCCATGTCGATCGGCTGCCGGTGGCCGACGCGCAGGGCCGCTTGATCGGTGCGTTGCACTTTGCCGACTTGGCGGCGCGCCCGGCATGACGATGCGTCGCCATCACTGGCTGCACGATCCGCTGTGCTGGGTGCTGGCAGCGCTGGCCTTGCTGGTGCTCGGCTTGCCGTCGTCGAAGCCGTTGTGGGCCGCCATGTTCCCCAGCCTGGACCGGCCGCTCTACGAACAGGACAGTTTCCTCGCTCTGCTCGGCGCGCATGCCGGGATCGTCGCGCTGTCGAGCGCGGCCGCGGCGCTGGTTGGCATTGCCGCCGGTATCTTCGTCACGCGCACCGCTGGGCGCGAATTTCGCCCGCTCGTCGAAACCCTGGTCGCCATCGGCCAGACCGTGCCGCCGGTGGCGGTGCTGGCGATTGCGGTGCCGTTGATCGGATTTGGCGCGGTGCCGGCGCTGATCGCGCTGACCTTGTATGGCCTGCTGCCGATCACACGCGCCGCGATGGCCGGCCTCGAATCAGTACCGCAGGCCGCGCTTGAAGCCGCCGACGGCGCCGGCATGACGGGTGCGCAGCGGCTGTGGCGGGTCGAGCTGCCGCTGGCGCTGCCGGTCTTGCTGGCAGGGGTGCGGACATCGGTGATCATCAATATCGGCACCGCGACGATCGCGTCGACGGTGGGCGCCCAGACCCTGGGCTCGCCGATCATCGTCGGCCTGTCGGGATTCAACACCGCCTATGTGATCCAGGGCGCGCTGGTGGTCGGCCTGCTGGCCGTCGCCACCGACCTGCTCTTCGCCAGCGTGGGGCGTCGGCTCGAGGGCTGGAAGCGCGCCTGATTTTTGAAACAGATACTCAGCGCCAGTCCGAAAGAATCAGCGCTGATCGGCGCTGGCCAGGCTTGCCGTTGCGCGGCCGCGGTCAAACACCAGCAGCAGGTTGTTGGCGGGCATCGTGACCCGCTCGCGCAGCTGCAGGCCCACCGCTGCGGCTTGCTCGACGACATCGGCCAGGCGGCGCAGGCCCCAGGCGGCATCGCGCGCGCGAAGATCGGCATCGAAGTTGACGTTGCTCGGCGCGGTGGCCTCGCCATCGACGACAAAGGGGCCGTAGAGCAGCAGCAGCCCCGGCGCCGTGAGATGCCGCGCAGCACCCCGCATCAGCGCGGCGCAGGCGGCCCACGGCGCGATGTGCAGCAGGTTGGCGCAGTACACCGCATCGACGCGCGC
>JANOKR010000249.1:0-11420 GCA_031419315.1 Betaproteobacteria bacterium | reverse complement strand
CACGGCTACTGGGCCGAACACTTCGAGAAGGTCGACCGCCACCTCGGCACGCTGGCCGACTACCAGGCCCTGTCGCGCGCGCTACACGGCCGCGGCATGTACCTGGTGCAGGACGTGGTCGTCAACCACACCGGCAACTTTTTCGCCTACCGCGGCGGCTGGGACGCTGCCGACCCGGCGCGTTTTTAAGTCACCAACGCCGACTCCAAACCGGTGCCCGCGCCGACCCAAGCGCCGTTCAACTTGAACGACCCGCGGCGTGCCGCCGACGCCCGGGCCGGCATCTACCACTGGACGCCCGATGTCAGCGACTACACCGACAAAAACCAGGAGCTGAACTACCAGATGGCGGGGCTGGACGATCTCAATACCGACAACCCGGTCGTGCGCCGCGCGCTGCGCAAGAGCTTCGGCCATTGGATCCGCAGCGCGGGCGTCGACGCGTTCAGGATCGACACCGCGTTTTATGTCCCGCCCGAGTACTTTCTGGACTTCCTGCATGCCCGGGACAAGGCCGCGCCAGGCATCGCGCTAGTAGCCCGGCAGACCGGCCGCCGCCAGTTCCACGTCTTCGGCGAAGGCTTTGGCATCGACAAACCCTTCGCCGACGAGCAAGCGAAAAAGATCGAGCGCTACATGACCGGGCCGGATGGCAAGCCGGTGCTGCCGGGGATGCTGAACTTTCCGCTCTACGGCGCGCTGGGGGATGTCTTCGCCCGCGGCCGGCCGAGCGCCGAGTTCGGCGACCGCATCCAGCGCATGATGAAGCTGCACGCACGGCCGCACCTGATGCCGACCTTCGTCGACAACCACGACCTCGACCGCTTCCTGGCCGGCGGCTCATCTGCCGCGTTGCAGCAGGCGCTGCTGGCGATCTTTACGCTGCCCGGGATCCCGACGATCTACTACGGCACCGAACAAGGTTTTACCGAACAGCGCGGCGCGATGTTCGCCGCCGGGTTTGCTTCGGGCGGGCGCGACCGCTTTGACCCCAGCGCGCCGCTGTACCGGCAGATCGCGCAGATGAGCGCGCTGCGCCGCGCGCACCGGCTGTTTTCGCGCGGTTTGCCGCAGGTGCTCAAAAGCAATGCCGCTGCGGCGGGCGCGCTGGCCTGGCGCATGGACGCGGTCGCGCCGGGTGCCGGTGACTCGGCGCTGGTGGTCTTCAACACCGCCGACGCCGAGACCTTGCTCGACAACCTCGACCTCGGCCTGGCCCCGGGCACACGATTGCGGGCGCTGTTCGGCCTGGATGGACTGCCCGCGGACCTGACCGTCGGCGCCAACGGCCGCGTCTCGATGAAGCTGCCGCCACGCGCCGGGTTGGTGTGGAAGCTCAATGCCCAACGTTCCACCGCAGCGGCGACGTTGAGGCCAGGCGCAGCGCCCCCGCCGGTGGCGCCCGCCCCGGTCGCCGGCACGGCCTTGAGCATCGATGCGCTGGCCAGCGACCGTTTCGATGGTGACTTCGTGGTCGTCGGAAGTGCGGTTGGCAGGGCCGCCGGCAGCGCGCCGATCCAACTTGTGATCGACGGCGAGCTGGCCAATCCGATCAGCATGGCGCCCGGCGCTGATGGCCGCTGGCAGGCGCGTATCGACACCGCCCAGTTGGTCGACCCCGAGACGCGCCACGAGGTCGTCGCCTGGGATCCGTCAGCCGGCGTCGCATCGCCGGCACGCAGCTTTTATGTCGCCCGCGCGTGGGCGCCGCTGGCCGATGTTGAAGACCCCGCTGGCGACGACCGCGGCCCGGGTGGCGACTATGTCTACCCCAGCGACCCCGGCTGGGGCGCCAACCGACAGATGGACTTGCGGCGGGTGCAGGTATCGGGCAGCGGCGGCGCGTTGCGGCTGGCCTTGACAACGAACAAGATCACCAACGGCTGGAGCCCGCAGAACGGCTTCGACCGCGTTGCTTTCACGGTCTACGTCGAGCTGCCGCCACAGGCCGGTGGCGCGCCGAACAACGCGCCCAGCGCCAGCGTGATGCCGATGCAATTTGCGCAGTTGCCCGCCGGCATGCGCTGGCATTACCGGTTGCGTGTGACCGGCTGGTCGAATACGCTGTCCAACGCCGAAGGCGCCTCGGCCAGCCACGAAGGCCGGCTGGTGGCGCAGGCGGCGCAGATCGCCGTCGACCGCGCGTCGAATACCGTCACGCTGACGCTGCCACCCGGCGCGCTGGGCCGGCCGGCGACGCTGTCGGGCGCCAAGATCTACATCACGACTTGGGACTACGACGGCGGCTACCGCGCACTGTCGCCGCAGGCGCAGCCTTACAGCATCGGCGGTGGCGACCCGGCCAGCGATGCCCGTGTGATGGACGATTCAGCGGTCATCGTCTTGCCGTGAAGCGCCCGGCGATCAACGCGCCGCGGCTGGCCTCGATCGCCGTCCCGCTGCTCGTTGAACTCGGCCTGGGCATCGCCGTCGGCATTGTCGGCACCGTGCTCGCCGCAAGGCTTTCTGACCGCCACGGCGCGGCGTTTGCGCTGGCCGGGCATGTGCTGGCGGTGTTGTTCATCCTCTTTCGCATCGTCGGCGCCGGGGTCAGCGTGGTCGTCGCGCAGAGCCTGGGCGCAGGCCGGCGTGACGCCGCCGACCTGGTGGCGCGTGCCACGCTCGGCGCGAGCAGTTGGGTCGGCGGCTTCTGCGCCGCACTGACGCTGGTCTTCGCGACGCCGCTGCTGCACCTGCTCAACGCCCCTGCCGAACTGCTGCCGCTGGCCGCGCCGTTCCTGATCTTGCTGGCGCCGGCAATGTTGCTCGAAGCCTGGAACGCGTCCATGGCCAGCGTGCTGCGCGCCCATTTGCGGGTGCGCGATACGCTGGCGGTGATCATCGCCGTCCAGGCCGCCCAGGTTCTGCTGGCGCTGCTGCTGATGCCGCGATTCGGCCTCGCCGGTTACGCGATGGCGATGTGGGCCAGCCGCTCGCTCGGGATGCTTCTGCTGCTGGGCCTGTGGCGGCTGCGCCTGGAACTCGTGCCTCGTTTGAGCGACTGGTGGCGGCTGCCGCGCAGAGAGCTCGCCGCCGTGCTGCACATCGGCTTGCCCGGTGCGGCTGAAAATATCGCCTACCGGCTGGCGTTCACGGTCAGCGTCGCAGTCGCCGGCAGCCTGGGCGCGCAGGCACTCGCGACGCAGGCCTATGTGCTGCAACTGATGTTCGGCATCCTGAGCTTTGGCATGGCCACCGGGCTGGCGGTAGAGATCGTCGTCGGCCATCTTGTCGGCGCCGGCCGCCTGCACGACGCCCACCGGCTGGTGCGGCGCGCCATGGCGCTGGGCCTCGTGATGGCGGTTGGGGTGGCCGGCGCGGCGGCGTTGGCCGGGCCTTGGCTGCTCGGCCTGTTCACCAAAGACCCGCAGATCATCGCCGCTGGCGCGCTGCTCTTGTGGTGGACGGTGCTGATCGAACCCGGACGCACCTTCAACCTCGTTGTCATCAACGCCCTGCGCGCCGCCGGCGATGCACGTTACCCGGTGCTGGCCGGCGCGCTGTCGATGTTGCTTGTGCTTGCCGGCGGCAGCTGGCTGCTCGGCAAGGTGCTCGGCCTCGGCCTCGTCGGCCTGTGGATTGCCTATGCCGTGGACGAATGGCTGCGCGGCCTGCTGATGTGGCGGCGCTGGGTGCGCCTGGGCTGGATGCCCCACGCGCGCGCCGCGCACCGGCGGCTGCGGCCAACGCCCACCGCCGGAGTCAGGCAAAGTGGCGCCGCCGCTGGTCCATGAAAAGGCATCAACGCCGCAGGCCACGGTTGACTCCGCCAGCAGCAAGCCGCAGCGCTACGCAACCCAACACAGCGAGGAGCCCGTCGATGCACGAAGCCACCTGGCCGCTGATTTTTTCATCGCCTCGATCGTGATCACCACCACGCCGGCGCAGGACAGGATGCTCGTCATGTCGCGCTCGACCGCCCGGGCCAGGCCGCGGGTCTGGTCACCGGCTTCAGCGTCGGGCAGGTCACCGACACGCTGCTGGCCGCGCGATCATCAGCGCGGTCATCAGCGCGATCATCGGCGCGAATGAAAACCCGGCTCGCCGCGCTGCTGTTCGCCGCTGCCAGCACCGTGGCCGCAGCGCAGACCGCAGCGCCAACAACCCCATCGACCGCCCCCCAAGCGGCGTCAGAGGCGCAGTCCGCGGCGTCTGCGCCCATGCACGCGCCGCCCCTCCAGGCCGAGCCAACAACCGGCCGCATCGAGCGCATCGAAAACTTCGCCTCGCGCCACGTCGCGCCACGCCACATCGACGTCTGGCTGCCGGCCGACTACAGCGCTGCGAAACGCTACAACGTGCTCTACATGCACGACGGGCAGAACCTCTTCGACGCGCGTTTGAGCTACAGCAAAAAGTCGTGGCAGGCCGATGTCGCCGTCGATCGTCTGGTGCGCGCCGGGCGCATCAGCGACACGATCATCGTCGGCATCTGGAACGGCGGCGAGCAGCGCTATGCCGAGTACTACCCGCAGAAGATACTCGCGCTGGCGCCTGATCCAGTGCGGCGCGAATATGTCGAGCAAGCGAGCAACGGCAAGTCGCTGGCCGACGCCTACCTGCGCTTCATCGTCGAAGAACTCAAGCCGGCGATCGACCTTCGCTACTCGACGCGGCCCGGCCCGGACAGCACCTTCGTTGCCGGCTCCAGCATGGGCGGGCTGATCTCGATTTACGCGCTGTGCGAATACCCGCAGGTCTTTGGTGGCGCGGCGGGGCTGTCGACCCATTGGGTCGGCTGGCCCACTGCGTGGGGGCGCGAGCGGGTGCGCAACGCCGCGCTGCCATTGGCCGCGATGAACTACCTGAGCCAGGCGCTGCCGGCCGCCAGCCGCCACCGCGTCTACACCGACCGCGGCGATGATTGGCTCGATTCGCTGTACGCGCCGACACACCGCTTTGTCGGCGAGTTGCTGCGCGATCGGGGTTACACCAGCGCCGACGCGATGACACCGGTTGTCGAGGGCAGCGGCCACAGCGAAGCCGACTGGGCCGCGCGGCTGGAGTCGGTGCTGGCGTTTGTGCTGGCGTCGCGCTGACGCGGCGGCACCAAGAATGATCAGGTGCCGACGGCGGGCGTCGTCGCCAAGCCAGGTGCGATCTTCTCGATCTGCTCAATCGCCAGCGCCGCACCGGTCAGCGCCGCGAGGGTGTCGGTGATCAACGCCGTCGGGATCGCTTCGAGGTAAGCGCGGAAGCGTCCCTTGCTCTCGAAGCGCTCACGAAAGCGCGAGTTGAAAAACGCGTCGCCCAGCCGCGGCACGATGCCGCCGCCAATATAGACCCCGCCGCGCGCACCCAGCGTGAGCGCGACGTTGCCGGCGAAGCCGCCGAGCAGCGCGCAGAAGGTTTCGATCGTCTGGTGGCACAGCGCATCGTCGGTGGCCAGGCTGCGCTCGACGATGGCCTCGGCGCTCAAGGGCGCCGCGGTCTGGCCACGCACCGCTGCGACCGCCTGGTGCAGCACCGGCAGCCCGATCCCCGAAAGCAAGCGTTCGGCAGAGACATGGTCGTACGACGCACGCACGTGGCCCAGCACGGCGGCTTCGAAATCGTCGCTCGCGGCCAGCGTGACATGACCGCCTTCGCCGGGCAGCGCGACCCAGCCATGCGCGGTTTGCACAACGCCAGCCACACCCAGGCCGGTGCCGGGGCCAATCACCGCCAGCGTGCCTTGGTGCAGCGGCAGGTCGCGGTGCGCGCGCAACTGCGCTGCGCCCAAGCGCGGCAGCGACAGCGCCAGGGCTTCGAAATCGTTGAGCACCAGCAGCTCTTCGAGCCCCAGTTCGCCGCGCAAACCGCAGCGCGAAAAACTCCAGGGGCTGTTGGTCATCGACACCTGATCGCCGGCGACCGCGGTCGCCACCGCGATCGCGGCGCGCCGCGGTGTCGCCGGCGCGGCACCGAGCAAGGGTTGCAGGTCGTGGAGATAGGCCGCGACCGCGGCCGCCGGGCCGGCAAATTGCGCCACCGGCACTTTGTGCACATGCCGAACCCCCAAGCTCAGGCTGGGCACCCAGCCGAAGCGGGCATTCGTGCCACCCACATCCGCCACCAGCCAGGGCAGGCCCAGCGCGGCTTCGTCGATGGGCGTGGCGGGCAGGCCGATGGCAGGGTCGTTCATCGAAGGCGGGGCGCCGCAAGGTAGCAAAACTACAGCTTACCAGCAAGGGCAGGGCTTCCGAATCAGTACCTGCGCCTAGTGGCTGGGGAAGCACCTCTGGTCGAATTCTGTAGTCAAGCTACGATCTCGGCGCACATCATTTATCGCATGAACACTTTTGACAGCCCGCGCCTGCTCGCCGATATCGGCGGCACCTACGCCCGCTTCGTGATCGAGACGGCACCCGGACGCTTCACGCACGCGGCCTCGCTGCGCTGCGCCGACCACGCCGACTTTCACGCCGCGGTGACGGCTTTTCTGGCCACGCTGCCGCAGGGCCCATTGCAGCACGCGGCGATCGCGATCGCGAACCCGGTCGAAGGCGACCAGGTGCGCATGACCAACTACCACTGGCGGTTTTCAATCGAAGAGATGCGCCAGCGGCTGCACTTCGAAACGCTGGTCGTGGTGAATGATTTCACGGCGCTGGCGATGGCCCTGCCACGCCTGGGGCCGACACAGCGGCGCCAGGTCGGCGGCGGCTCGCCGCGCCAGCACAGCGTCGTCGGCCTGCTCGGCGCCGGCAGCGGCCTGGGGATGTCCGGGTTGATCCCCGCCCACGACGGCCACATCGCACTCGGCACCGAAGGCGGGCACACCAGTTTTGCGCCGCGCGACGAGCGCGAGATGGCGATCCTGCAGTACGCGCTGACGCAGTTTTCGCATGTCTCGTTCGAGCGCCTGCTGTCGGGGCCGGGCATCGAGTTGATCTACCGGGCGCTGCGCTTGCGCGCCGGCCGGCCGGCCAAGGCCCTGCGCGCGCCGGAGATCACCGCCCACGCGCTCGACGCCAGCGACGCTGATTGTGTCGAGACGCTCGAAGTTTTCTGCGCCGTGTTGGGCACCGCTGCGGCCAACTTGGGCGTGACCCTGGGTGCGATGGGCGGCATCTATATCGGCGGCGGCATCGTGCCGCGGCTGGGCGACTATTTCGATCGTTCACCGTTCCGCGCGCGGTTCGAGGACAAGGGCCGTTTTTCCGACTATCTGAAGGCGATCCCGACCTACGTGGTGACGGCCGAACAGGCCACGATGTTCGGCGCGTCGGCGATCCTGGCACAGCAGCTTCGGCGGCTGCATTCGGGGTCGGCGTCGACGTCGGGCGCCGGGCCGTCGTCGGCGATCCTGGGCCAGATCCAGCGCTCACGCGCCAACCTGTCGCCGGCCGAGCGGCGGGTCGCCGACCATGTGCTGGCGCATCCGCGCTCGGCGTTGAACGACCCGATCGCGATGATCGCCAAGGCGGCCGCGGTGAGCCAGCCGACCGTGATCCGCTTCTGCCGCACGCTCGGCTGCGAAGGCCTGTCGGACTTCAAACTGCGGCTGGCGTCCGGGCTGACCGGCACGATTCCCGTCACCCATACCCAGGTCACTGGCGAAGACTCGATGCTCGAGCTCGGCGTCAAGGTGCTGGGCAATACCGCGTCGGCGATCCTGCAACTGCGCGACCATCTCAACCGGGACATGATCGACCGCGCGATCGACCTGCTCACCGCCGCCAACCGGATCGACTTCTACGCCGTCGGCCACTACCGCGTCGTGGCCGACGATGCGATGTTCAAGTTCTTGCGCTTCGGGGTCTCGAGCGCGTCGTTCACCGACCAACGGGTGCAATTGCTCGCGGCGAAGGTCCTCAAACCGCAGGACGTGGCGGTGATCATCAGCTCCAGCGGCCGCATCGACGACCTGCTCGAAGTCGCCGATATCGCACGCGCGCGTGGCGCGACGGTGGTCGCGATCACCGCCAGCCATTCGCCACTCGCCAAACGCGCCGACGTGGCACTCATCGTCGACCACGACGAGGATGTCGCCACCCATGTGCCGATGATCAGCCGCATCCTGCATCTGCTCGTGATCGACATCCTCGCCGTCGGCGTGGCGATGCGGCGCGGCGCGCAGGCGGCGTTGCCCGAGCAGGCCACGTCGGGGCTCGACGAAGGTTCGCTGCCGCGTGTCGGCAGCGAAACCGAACCGACCGCCGCGCTGCGTGCCGGCCCGGGCATCAGCGCCGCAGGCCCGCTGGCGCGCATGACTTCACACAGCCGCTGACCGACTTCGCAGCCCACGCCAGGCGGCGCGTGCGGCGCCGCATAAAATCAACGCTTCCCGAGGAGCGTTGCAGTGGCCCGCCGGTTGAGGCCACCAGGCTCGGGGCCCGCGCCGCAACAGCGCGGCTGGCAACGGCGCTCGCCCCTGTTGGAGTGAACCCGTCATGACCGCCGCTGCCCGAACTGCCTCCACCGCCGCGCCCGTCACGACGACAACCCCGCCGCCGCCGCTGCGCCTGTCCGGCCTGGAGCCAGTCACGCTGGATGCCGGCGCGCTGTTCGTGAATATCGGCGAGCGCACCAATGTCACGGGCTCCAAGGCCTTCGCCCGGATGATCCTGGCGGGCGACTTCGAGCAGGCGCTGGCCGTCGCGCGGCAGCAGGTTGAAAACGGTGCCCAGGTCATCGACATCAATATGGACGAGGCGATGCTCGACAGCCAGGCGGCGATGGTGCGCTTCCTGAACCTGATCGCCGGCGAGCCCGAGATCGCGCGGGTGCCGATCATGATCGACTCGTCGAAGTGGAGCGTCATCGAAGCCGGCCTGAAATGCATCCAGGGCAAGGGCATCGTGAATTCGATTTCGCTCAAAGAAGGCGAGGCCGAGTTCAAGCGCCAGGCCCGGCTCGTGCGCCGCTACGGCGCCGCCGCGGTGGTCATGGCGTTTGATGAAAAAGGCCAGGCCGATACCTTCCAGCGCAAGACCGAGATCTGCGCCCGCGCCTACCAGGTGCTCGTCGACGAGGTTAATTTCCCCCCCGAGGACATCATCTTCGACCCGAATATCTTTGCCATCGCCACCGGCATCGAAGAACACGACAACTATGCCGTCGACTTCATCAACGCCACGCGCTGGATCAAGCACAACCTGCCCGGCGCCAAGGTCTCGGGCGGGGTCAGCAATGTGTCGTTCAGCTTCCGCGGCAACGACCCGGTGCGCGAGGCGATCCACACCGTATTTCTGTACCACGCGATCCAGGCCGGCATGGACATGGGCATCGTCAACGCCGGCATGGTGGGCGTCTACGACGACCTCGAGCCGGTGCTTCGTGAGCGCGTTGAAGACGTCGTCTTGAACCGCCGGCCCGATGCCGGCGAGCGCCTGGTCGAGATCGCCGAAACCGCCAAGGGCGCGGCCAAGGACGACTCCGCGCGGCTGGCCTGGCGCACGATGGACGTGCATGCGCGCCTGTCGCACGCGCTGGTGCATGGCATCACCGACTTCATCGTCGCCGATACCGAAGAGGTCTGGCTAACGATTCAAGCCAGCGGCGGCCGGCCGCTGCATGTCATCGAAGGCCCGCTGATGGCGGGCATGAATGTCGTCGGCGACCTGTTTGGTGCCGGCAAGATGTTCCTGCCTCAGGTGGTCAAGAGTGCGCGTGTGATGAAGCAGGCGGTGGCCCACCTGCTGCCCTACATCGAAGAAGAAAAGCGCCTGCTCGTGGATGCCGGCGGCGAGGCCAAGGCCAGGGGCAAGATCGTCATCGCCACGGTCAAGGGCGACGTCCACGACATCGGCAAGAACATCGTCACCGTCGTGCTCCAGTGCAACAACTTCGAAGTCGTCAACATGGGCGTGATGGTGCCCTGCCAGGACATCCTGGCCAAGGCACGGCTCGAAGGCGCCGACATCATCGGCCTCAGCGGCCTGATCACACCGAGCCTCGAAGAGATGCAGCATGTCGCTGCCGAGATGCAGCGCGACGACTATTTCCGCGAGCGCAAGACGCCGCTGTTGATCGGCGGCGCGACCACCAGCCGGGTCCACACTGCCGTGAAAATCTCGCCGCACTACGACGGCCCGGTGGTCTACGTGCCCGACGCTTCGCGCAGCGTGAGTGTGTGCAGCGAGCTGCTGTCCGACGAGCGCGCGGCAAAATACATCATGGAGCTGAATACCGAATACGACCGCGTGCGCTTGCAGCACGCCAACAAGAAAGTCACCCCGATCGTGTCACTCACTGCCGCGCGCACCAACAAGACCCCGATCGACTGGGCTGCCTACACACCGCCAAAACCGGCCTTCATCGGCCGCCGGGTATTCCGCAACTACGACGTCGGCGAGCTTGCCGCGTGCATCGACTGGGCGCCGTTTTTCCAGACCTGGGATCTGGCCGGGCCCTACCCGGCAATCCTGCGCGACGAGCTTGTCGGCGTCGAAGCGACCAAGGTCTTTAACGACGGCAAGCGCCTGCTCAAGCGCGTCGTCGAAGGCCGCTGGCTGCAGGCCAATGGCGTGGTCTGCCTGCTGCCCGCGAATACCGTCGACGACGACACCATCGAGATCTACACCGACGAAATGCGCGCGCAGGTGCTGATGCGCTGGTCGCCGTTGCGCATGCAAAGCGAACGCCCGGTCATCGACGGCGTCAAGCGGCCCAACCGCAGCCTGGCCGACTTCATCGCGCCAAGAACCGGGCCCACGAGCGGGCCCGGCACCAAGCCAGACTACATCGGCATCTTTGCGGTCACCGCCGGCATCGGCGTCGAAAAACGCGAGCGCCAGTTCCAGGCCGACCACGACGACTACTCGGCGATCATGCTCAAGGCGCTCGCCGACCGGCTGGCCGAGGCTTTTGCCGAACGCATGCACCAACGCGTGCGCACCGAGTTCTGGGGCTTCGCCGCGGACGAGGCCCTGAGCAACGACGAGCTCATCGCCGAAAAATTCCGTGGCATCCGCCCGGCACCGGGTTATCCGGCCTGCCCGGATCACCGCGTCAAGGCCGACATGTTCCGCGTGCTCAACGCCGCCGAAGTCGGCATGGGGCTGACCGAGAGCATGGCCATGACACCGGCGGCGAGTGTCAGCGGGTTTTATCTGGCCCACCCCGACGCGGCCTACTTCAACGTCGGGCGCATCGGCGACGACCAGATCGCCGACTGGGCGCAGCGCAACGGCATGGCGGTTGATGAAGCGCGGCGCGGGCTCGCGGCGTTGGTTTGAGGCGCGGTCCTGATCGGCGCAACGGGGCTTGGGGCTGCGGACAAGAGGCAAAAGGCAAGACCTGACCCCGCCAATCCGCGATCCTCAAACAGGCCGGCATCGAGGCCGAGACTTTTGTGCAGAAGTAAGGGTTTCGGGTCGCTGGCGGCGACGATCTTCGCCGCGTCGCGCAATGGCTACCGCCTCGCCTCAAGTGCCGTGGCCTCATTGAGGCAGCTGCTGTCTGCACAGTGGGGCTCAAGGATCCCTTGAATCTTC
>JANOKR010000248.1:0-3687 GCA_031419315.1 Betaproteobacteria bacterium | reverse complement strand
GCTGCGAGCGGTTGATGCCAACCTGCTGGTGCAGAAGTCGCTGACCTTCTCGCGGCCGGTGGTCTTCGACTATGTGGCTACCCGCGCTGAACTCGACGCGCGCGCGCAGCGCCTGTGGTCGGCATTGGCTGACGGCACCGTGCACAAACCATTGCTCGAGCGGCATTCGCTCGAAGCCGCGGCGCAGGCGCACCAACGGCTCGAATCGCGGCGCACGGTGGGGTCGCTGGTGCTCGTGGTGTGAGTCTCGGCCTCTCAGGGCGTGCGAGCTAAGATGCCGCACCGATGAACCCGATTCTTCAACGCTGCCGCCAACACGGTCTGCATCGCGGACTGGATGCCACACGCCGCTTCGTCGGTGTCGTCGTGCTCGCGCTGCTGCTGGCGCAGTGGGCGGCCCTGGTCCACGCCGTGGACCATGCGCCTGCCCGTGCCGCCGCAGTCGTTGCCGGGCATGATTTCGCGCTTTGGGGTCACGGTGCCGGGTCGCCTGCGTGCCAGGCTTTTGATCAGCTGCTGACCGGGCAGGCGGATGCACCGCAGCCGGCAGCGCTGCTCGGCACGCAAGTCGCCGACGCGGCCCCGGCCGCGAGGGCTCAGCCGGCCGGTACGCGCCCCGCGCTGCGGGCTTACGAAGCGCGCGGCCCGCCGCTGACCTGAGTTCTCCAAGCCCGATACCGCAGCGCCGCTGCGGCGTCCCCCTTTGCTTGCAACCAGCGGTTTGCCGCTGGTGAGGACTTTCAGCATGAAACACAATTTATTCGCGGCCGCCCTGGCCGTGACGGTGCCTGCGTGGGCGCAATCGACGGCGCAACCGACAACGCAATCGACAACGCAGTCGGTGGTCATCACCGGCAACCCGATGAGCAGCGCTGACGTTGCGACACCGACGAATGTGCTCTCAGGTGCCGGGCTGGTTTTGCGCCGCGGCAGCTCGCTGGGTGAAACACTCGACGGTTTGCCCGGAGTCTCTTCGAGCTATTTTGGCCCCAACGCCAACCGGCCGATGATCCGCGGCCAGGACGGCGACCGCATCCGGGTGCTCAACAACGCCGGCGCTGCGCTCGATGCATCGAGCCTGAGTTTTGACCACGCGGTGCCGATCGACCCGCTGGTCATCGAGCGCATTGAAGTCCTGCGCGGGCCGGCCGCTTTGCTCTATGGCGGCGGCGCGATCGGCGGGGTTGTCAACGCCATCGACAACCGCATCCCCAAAGCCACGCTCGGGCCGCTGGCCGGTGCAGCGGAGGCCCGTTTTGGTGGTGCCGCCCGCGAGCGCGCTGTGTCGATGCTCGTCGAAGCGGGGGCGGGTGGCTTTGCGCTGCATGCCGACGCGTTCAGCCGCCGCACCGATGACCTGAGCGTGCCGGCCTTCGATCGCCCGCTGGGGGACGGATCCAGCGAGCTCCGCCAGCGCATCGTCAACTCGGCCAGCCAGGCCCATGGTGGCGCGGTCGGTGGCTCGCTGGTGTGGGAGCGGGGGCATCTGGGCGCCAGCGTCGACAGCTACCGCACTGACTACGGCATCGTTGCCGAAGCAGACATCACGATCCGCATGCAGCGCGATCGCTTCGCGCTGGCCGGTGAGCTGCGCTGGCCGTCGGCTTTCATCACGACCTTGCGCATGCAGGCCGCCAGTACCGACTACCAGCATCGGGAGATCGAAGGTGACGGTTCGATCGGCACCACGTTCAAGACCCGCGGCAGCGACGCGCGTGTCGAAGCGGTGCACCGTGCGCTGGACTTCGGCGGCGGCCGCATTGACGGCAGCTTTGGAATGCAGTTGGAGTCGGCGCGACTTTCGGCCCTGGGCGAAGAGGCTTTTGTGCCATCGACGCAGACCCGCCATGCGGCGGTATTTGTGCTCGAGCGCTGGACGTTTGTGATGGGCCATCTCAGCGCCGGGCTGCGGGCCGAGCAGGTGCGGGTGCGCTCAGAAGGTGACGCCGACCCCGATGCGCCGCAATTCGGCCCACCACAAGGGCGCCGTTTTTCGCCGCGCAGCGCGTCGATCGGCGCGGTATTGAACCTGAGTTCGCAATGGCAGCTGAGCTTGAGCCTGGCATACACCGAACGCGCGCCAACGAGCTACGAGCTCTACGCGAATGGGGTCCATGCAGCGACCGCAGTTTATGAACAAGGCGACCCCGATCAGCGGCTGGAGCGTGGCCGCAACCTCGACTTGGGCGTCGCCTGGCGCGCTGGCGCCCACCGCTTCAAGGTGGGTGTCTTCGACAGCCGGTTTGCCAACTACATCGCGCTCGACGCCACCGGCGGGCCCGACTTCGTCGACGATGCCGGCGACAGCTTCCCGGTATTTGCATTTCGCGGCGTGCGGGCCCATCTGCACGGCCTGGAGGCCGAAGGAAATTGGCGCTTGATGGCCGGGCCGCATGTCGTCGACCTGGATGCCAAGCTCGATGCCGTGCGTGGCCGCAATGTCAACCGCGACGAGCCGCTGCCCAGGCTGCCGCCTCTGCGCGCCACGATCGGCTTGAACTGGGCGCATGGCGCCTGGGCGGCGCGGGCAGCACTGCAGCGCAGCAGCGCACAGACGCGCGTGCCGAGCACGGACCTCGCAACCGCAGGCTGGACAATCGTCAACCTGTCGGCCAGCCACACCCTGAAGCTGGGCCAGCGTGAGGCGCTGCTGTTTGCAAAGCTGCTCAACGCCGGTAACCAGCTTGCCTTTGGCGCAACGACGACCGGCACGCTGCGGCCGCTGGCGCCGCTGCCGGGGCGGGCGCTGTCGGTGGGCGTGCGGCTGGCGTTCTGATGGCGGTCGCGCGGTGGTTGGCGCCCCGGATCAGGCCAGCGGCCCGTGGCGCGATCACGTGACAACCGTGCGACGAACACGCGACCACCACGCGACCACCACGCGACAATCACGCTGTCACTCAGCGAAAGGCCGCACCCGATGATCCAAGGCATGAACCACTTCACCGTCACGGCCGAAGACCGCGACCAGACCTTGGCCTTTTATTGCGGCCTGCTGGGCTTGCGTGAAGGGCACCGCCCGGATCTCGGGTTTCCGGGCTCGTGGCTCTATGCCGGCGGGCCGCAGGCGGTATTGCACCTGTATTGGGATCGGCCGGTGCCGACGCAGCGCACCGGGGTCATCGACCACCTGGCGTTCACGGCCAGCGGGCTGAAAGAGGTCAAGGCTCGTTTCGACGCCGCCGGCATCAAATACGACCTGCGGCGCCAGGTCGGCGCCGGCACCTGGCAGTTGTTCAGCGTCGACCCCAACGGCGCCAAGGTCGAACTCGACTTCGATGCCAGCGAGGCGCTGGATTGAGGGTCACCAGTACGCGCGAGCGGCTAGGCTGCTCGCGGCCTATTCACTGAACCAGAGTTTGCTCACGTCGTAGGGCACGGCGACCTTGCTCTTGCTGACGACTTCAAAGAGTTTCCATAGCGGCGTTGGCGTACGCGCCGCGCCGAGCACGGGCTTCTTGCCATCGGCCTGTTTTTTGAGCCAGCTGATGAAGGCCGCGGCGTCGGGTGTCGGTGTTGTCCACTTCTCGACACGGCGGTAGAACTTGGGGTAGACCAGCGCGCCACCGGTGTGCAACGCATCGGCGGTGGGCACAAAACCGGTGGTCGTGGCGTCCTGCGCCCAGACCCCTTTTTTGGCCTTGCGTGCTTTGACCGCCGCGCTGGCAAAACGCACCGCATGCGACTCGT
>JANOKR010000247.1:0-2476 GCA_031419315.1 Betaproteobacteria bacterium | reverse complement strand
CAGCGCGGCGGGCAACAGCACATGACGCAGGATGCGGCCGCGCGGCAGGCCCATGGTCTGCGCGGCCTGCAGCAGCTTGCGGTCGACCCGGCTGACGCCGTGCACGGTATTGACGAGCAGCGGAAAGAAGGCCGCGTAGGTGACGATCGAAAGCGCCGCCGGCGTGCCGGTTCCGAACCACAGGATGGCGATCGGCAGCACCGCCATCGGCGCGATCGGCCGGAAGCTTTCGATGATCGGGTCGAGGTTGTCGCGCAGCTTGCGGCTCGCGCCCATCAGCACGCCCAGGCCGACGCCGAGCACAACGGCGCAGGCAAAGCCGGCCAGCACGCGGCCGAGGCTTTGCACCAGGGCCGAGGGCAAGTCGCCGCTGGCGGTGAGCGAAAAGAAGGTCTCAAGCACCTTGCTCGGGTAGGGCGCGCGCGTGTCGGGCGGCAGCGTGAAGGCCCACAACTGCCACGCCGCGAGCAGCAGCAGCGGCAGCGCAACGGCTTGCCACAGCCGCGTGCGCGGCGAGGGTGCGTTGATGACGGCGGCGCTCACAGTTCCGTCCCCTCCGTCCACGGCGTCAGCTTGCGCTGCAACGCACGCAGCAGCGTGTCGCACAGGAAGCCGACGATGCCTATCAGGACGATGAAGCCGAACACCTTCGGGCTCATCAGCAACTGGCGGTACCACTCGATCGCAAAGCCCAGCCCGCTCGGCGCGCCGATCAGCTCGGCCGCAACCACCGCCGACCAGGCGCCGGCGAAAGCCAGCCGCAGGCCGACCATCACCGTGGGCAGGGCCGCGGGCACCACCACATGGCGCAGCGTCGCGCGGCGCGAAATGCCCATCGTGCGCGCCGCGGCGAGCAGCTTGGGATCGACGCCGCGAACGCCCGCCACCGTATTCAGCAGCAGCGGGAAGATCGCCACATAGACCATGATGAATACCGGCAGCGTGTTGCCGACGCCGAAGATGAACAGCGCGAGCGGAATCCAGGCGATGCCCGAGACCGGCCGCAGCAGCTCGACAAGTGGATCGACGTAGGCTTCGACGCGCCGCGAGAGCCCCATCAGAAAGCCGAGCGGCACCGCGACCAGCGTCGCGATCACCAGGCTCAGCAAGAGGCGGCCGGTGCTGACCGACGCGTGCTCCCACACCTCGCCCTCGCGTGCCAGCTCGATCATCGCCTTGGCCACGCTTAGCGGGTCGGGCAACTGGATCGGGTTGCCGTTCCACGCCGCGAGCGCCCACCACGCGGCGAGGAAGATCGTGAAGCTGCGCAGCGCGATGCCGCTGCGGCGCAGCCATGCCGGCAAACCACGCCGCGGCGCCGGCAGGGTGGCGGCGGCGGGCAGCGTGACGCTGACTCGAACGCTCATTTCGTGACGGCCAGAAAGCCGCCGTCCACGTACAGCACCTGGCCGTTGATGTAGCTGCCGGCGGCGGACGCGAGCAACAGCGCGGCGCCCACCAGGTCCTCCGGCTCGCCCCAGCGCTTGACCGGCGTCCAGTCGGCGATGAAGTCGTGGAACTCCTTCTTGCCCGCCTCGCTGAACTCGGTGGCGGTGTAGCCGGGCGCCAATGCGTTGACGGTGACGCCGGTGCCGGCCAGGTCGGCGGCCATCGAGCGTGTCATCGCCGCGAGCGCGCCCTTGGCGGTGACGTAGGGCGTCAGGTTCGGCCGCGACACATGGTTCATGATCGAACTCATGTTGATGATGCGGCCGCTCTTTTGCGCCACCATCAACCTGGCCGCACGCTGCGCGATATGAAAGCAGGCCGTGAGGTCGATGTCGATCACGCGCTGCCAGTCTTCGGCGGTGAGTTCGAGAAAGGGCTTGCGCACGATCACCGCCGCGTTGTTGACCAATACATCGACCTTGCCGAAGCGCTGCACAGTCTGAGCGAACGCATCATCGACGGCGGTGCGGTCGGTCACGTCGAACACCAGCGCCAGCACATCGACGCCCGCCGCGCTCAGCGCTTGTGCCCGCGCCAACACCGCGTCGCTGCGGTCGGCCAGCACCAGCTTGGCGCCCGCCGCGGCGAAGCCCGGGATCAACCCGGAAGCGATGCCGCCCGCCGCGCCGGTGACGAACACCACCTGCCCTTGCAGCGAGAACAGCTTGGCGGGAGAGAGGTGCTCGAACATGCGCCGGGGGCTCCTTGATTGGCGAGCGAATCCTAGGCAGCCGCCGGGTTGGCGTGAATTCGAATTCGGGCAATCGTGTCTTGTCGTTTTGTTGATGGCCGCGACGGCCCGCGCTGCCTACGATGCCGCCATGTCGATTGCCGCCGCACCCATTGCGCTCGCGCAGCCTCGCCCGACCCGTGTCGGCACCCAGACCGACCTGCTCGGCGAATGCCCCTTGTGGGACGAGCGCCTGCAATGCCTGTGGTGGGTGGACATCCGCGCCCCGGCGCTGCGGCGCTGGGACCCAGCGCGCCAGGCGCTGCACACCTGGCCGATGCCCGAACTCGTCGGCTC
>JANOKR010000246.1:0-8113 GCA_031419315.1 Betaproteobacteria bacterium | reverse complement strand
CGTCGATGCCGAGCTCGTCGTAGCCGCCAGTGAACCAGCGACCCTTCACGGCGCTCCAGTCGGGCTCGATGAACATCACTTCGCGCAGGGCCGAGGCGTCGGCGCCGCCCACGGTCGAACGGCCGCGCCACTGGAAGCCGGTGTAGACCGAGACGCGGGTCACGCAGACCGAAGAGCGGCTGCTTGCCGACCCCAAGGAGCGCGAAGTCATCGCCATCTTCAAGTCCCAGGCCGACGAATTTGTGGTCAAGCTGAAGGACGTGCCGAGCGCACTCGCCGCCGAGCGCGGCGCGGCCGTGCGCAGGCTCGCCGAGCTGCGCGAACGCAACGCGCCGCTGATCGAGATCCAAGCCGCCGACCGTGCCCTGACCCGCTTGCCGCGCGACGAAGCCGCTGCGCGCGAGATCTGGACCAAGGGCCGCGATGCGGCCGAAGCCCGCGCCAGGCCGCTGGCCGGCATGCCGCGCCACGCGACGCAGTTTGCCGGGGACCCTGATGGTGACGCCGGCGCGCAGAAGGCGTTCAGCGAATCGCGCCGCAACTTCCTGGCGCTGGTCTTTTGCCTGATGCTGGGCACTGCCGCGCTGCCGCACATCCTGACCCGCTACTACACCACGCCGTCGGTCAAGGAAGCCCGCGCCTCGGTGACCTGGTCGCTGTTTTTTATCTTCCTGCTCTACGTCACCGCGCCGGCACTGGCGGTGTTGGTCAAGTTCGAGGTTTTTAACGTGCTCGTTGGCACGCCTTTTGACCAACTGCCGAAATGGATCTCGGCCTGGGCCAAGGTCGACCCAACCCTGCTGTCGGTGGTCGACATCAACAAAGACGGCATCTTCCAGCTCGGCGAGATGCGCATCGGCAGCGACATCATCGTGCTCGCCACGCCTGAGATCGGCGGCATGCCGTATGTCGTCTCCGGCCTCGTCGCTGCAGGCGGGCTGGCCGCGGCACTGTCTACTGCCGACGGCCTGCTGCTGACGATCGCCAATGCGCTGTCGCACGACCTGTACTACAAGATGATCGACCCGGCCGCGCCGACCTCGCAGCGGGTGATGATCTCCAAGGTCCTGTTGCTGGTGGCGACCTTGCTGGCGGCTCTGGTCGCGGCGCAGAAGCCGGCCGACATCCTGTTTCTCGTCTCTGCGGCGTTTTCATTCGCAGCGGCAGGATTTTTCCCGGCGCTGGTGTTGGGCATCTTCTGGAAGCGGGCTAACCGCTGGGGCGCGACCGCCGGCATGCTCGCGGGCCTGGGCCTGACGCTGTACTACATGGCCACCACCTACCCCGGCCTGCGGACTTTTTTTGGCGTTGGCTCGCCGATTGCCGACAACACCTGGTGGGGCATCCTGCCGATCTCGTCGGGCGTCTTTGGCGTCGCTCTTGGCTTTGTCGTGATCGTGGTCGTCAGCCTGTTGACCCAGGCACCGTCGGCGGCGCTGAACGCGCTGGTCGAAGACCTGCGCTACCCGAAGTCGGCCGGCGCCTGAACGACACCGGGCACGGCCTGGGCTATAATCGAAGGCTTTCCCCTTGCTGCACCTGCAATACGCAACCGCTGGGCGCCGCGCAACGCCCAGCTTCTTCGGTGCAGCTTCCGCTGACGGAAACCACAAGGAGTATCCATGCGTCACTACGAGATCATTCTGCTGATCCATCCGGACCAGAGTGAACAGGTTCCAGCCATGCTGGAACGCTACAAGACCCTGGTCACCAATGGCGGTGGCAAGGTGCATCGGGTTGAAGACTGGGGCCGGCGCCAGCTGTCCTACATGATCCAGAAACTCGCCAAGGCACATTACCTGTGCCTGAATATCGAGTGCGGCAACGAAACGCTGACCGAGATCGAGACGGGTTTCCGTTTCAACGACGCGGTGCTGCGCCACCTCACGGTTGCGCGGCCGAAAGCCGACACCAACCCTTCGATCATGATGAAGGCGGTCGAGCGCGAAGAGTCGCGCAAGGCTGCTCACGAGGCGCAGGCCTGAACCTGCTGGCCGCGTTGCGCGGGACCGCGCTGCAGTGAACCGATTGGTTCTCTCGGCGACGCTCGCAGAACGCAGCGCCTTGCGCTACACCCCCGCCGGGCTGCCGGCCTTGGACTTGAGCCTGCTGCACGAGTCCGAAGTCAGCCACGAAGGGATGCCACGCAAGGTGTCGATGCCGGTCAAGGCGCTGGTGATCGGATCGGTGGTGCAGTCGGTGGCCCAGATGGCCCTCGGCACCCCGGCCCAATTTGCCGGCTTCTTGGCTACCGCACGCAACGGACGCGGCCTCTTGTTCCACATCACCGAAGTTCAGCTTTAGCGCGTTGCCCGTTTAAGAAATCGCACGCGCAATCAAGCCCAACGCCAGAAGCACACTAGCCCCCGCTTTCAGGAGATTCATATGGCCACCAGTCGCCCCAAGGGCAAGTTCTCGAAAGACCGCCGCCCAAAACGCAACCAGCAGTCGCTGCTTTTTCGGCGCAAGCGTTTTTGCCGTTTCACGGTTGCCAATGTCGTAGAGATTGACTACAAGGATGTCGACGTGCTGCGCGACTTCATCGGCGAAAACGGCAAGATCACGCCGGCCCGCCTGACCGGCACCCGCGCGATCTACCAGCGCCAACTCACCACGGCGATCAAGCGCGCACGTTTTCTTGCGCTGATCCCGTATTCCGACCAGCACAAGGTTTGAGGGGATCGACGTGCAAATCATTCTTCTCGAAAAGATCGCCAACCTGGGCAACCTGGGTGATGTCGTCAAGGTCAAGGACGGCTACGCGCGCAACTTCCTGATCCCGAGCCGACGCGCCCGTCGCGCTACCGACACCGCGATCAAGGAATTCCAGGATCGTCGTGTCGAGCTCGAAAAACTCGCCGCCGACAAACTTGCCGCAGCCGCAGCGCTGGGCGAGCAGATCGCCGGCAAGACGGTGCGCATCGTGCAGAAGGCCGGCGTCGACGGCCGCCTGTTCGGCTCGGTCACCAACCACGACGTCGCCGAAGGCCTGACCAAGATCGGCCTGAAGATCGCCAAGGCCCAGGTGCGCATGCCCAACGGTCCGCTCAAGACGGTTGGCGAGCACAGCGTCGCAGTGTCGCCGCACGGCGACGTGGTCGTCGACATCACGGTGCTGGTGGTGGCACAGGCCGACTGATCGGTCTTCGCCGTCAAGCGCTCCAAAGGCCGGCTATGCCGGCCTTTTGCATTGGGAGCGCCGAGTTTTCCACTGGCTTAAGGCCAGATATCCCCGAGGTTATGAACACCGTGATTCCCCTTCCTTCGCGCAGGCGAGCAAGTTCTAGGATGCCCTGATGTCTGCCGTCTTCGACCAACCGCTGTCCAGTGGCGCGCTCCGCGACGATGAAGTAGCCCGCCTGCGCGTCCCGCCCCATTCGACCGAGGCCGAACAGAGCGTGCTCGGCGGCCTGCTGATCGACAACCTGGCCTGGGACCGCTGCGCCGACCTGCTCACAGAAAGCGACTTCTATCGCTACGAACATCGGCACATCTTTGCCGCGGTGGGTACGCTCATTGGAGCCACCAAACCGGCCGACGTGATCACTGTCTTCGAGGTGTTGCAAAGCCTGGGCAAGGCCGAAGAATGTGGTGGCCTGGCTTACCTCAATGCGCTGGCGCAAAGTGTCCCGAGTGCGGCTAATGTGCGTCGTTATGCAGAGATCGTGCGCGAGCGCGCGGTGCTGCGCAAGCTGATCTCGGCCAGCGATGAAATTGCTACCGCGGCCTTCAACCCCGGCGGCCAGGCGGTGTCACTGATCCTTGACGATGCCGAGGCGAAGATCCTGCGCATCGGTGAAGAAGGCTCGCGCGGGCGCGTCGGCTTCGTGGGCATCGCACCGCTGGTCAAAGCGCTGCTCGACCGCGTCGATGAACTCGACCGCAATGGCCCCGAAGAAGTCACCGGTATCCGCACCGGCTTTTATGACCTCGACCGCATGACCGCCGGCCTGCAAAAGGGCGACCTCATCGTCCTCGCCGCGCGGCCATCGATGGGCAAGACGGCATTCGCACTGAACATCGCCGAGCATGTGGCGGTCGAAGAAGGCTTGCCGGTGGCCATCTTCTCGATGGAAATGGGCGCTTCGCAACTCGCGCTGCGCCTGGTCGGCTCGCTGGCGCGTATTGACCAGCAGCACCTGCGCACCGGCAAGCTGCGTGACGACGAATGGGAGCGCCTGCCGCCGGCCGCCACCCGCCTGAGCGCAGCGCCGGTTTTTATCGACGAGACCTCGGCGCTCACCGCAGCCGAGTTGCGCGCGCGCGCTCGTCGCTTGGCGCGGCAGTATGGCGGCACGCTCGGGCTGATCGTTGTCGACTACCTGCAACTGATGAGCGGCAGCAGCGGCAACGACGAAAAACCGCGCCACCGTGCTCGGCGAAATATCGCGCGGCATGAAGGCCTTGGCCAAAGAGCTGCAGTGCCCCGTGCTGGCGCTGTCGCAGCTCAACCGCAGCGTCGAATCCCGCCCCGACAAGCGGCCGATGATGAGCGACCTGCGCGAGTCCGGCGCGATCGAGCAGGACGCCGACGTCATCATGTTCATCTACCGCGACGACTACTACACCAAGGACGCGTCCAAGGAGCCCGGCGTGGCCGAGATCAGCATCAGCAAGCAGCGCAATGGCCCGACCGGCACGGTCAAGCTGACCTTCCTGAAACCGCTGACACGCTTCGACAACTTGGCGCCCGACGGCAGCGCGGAATACTAGCCACGACGCGCTGCGGAGCGTGTTGCGCCATGTGCCGTGGTGCGACCGCAGCGTGCCGATGGCTGCGCGTGAATGTCCGACGACGGATCCTGGTGACCGGCTTGCGGTGCCTGCAGAAGCTGTATATATTTACAGTATGCAGCGCCAACCTACCCCGCCTTCATCGACCCCGCCCGCCACGCTGGTGTTCGTGCCAAAGAAGGGCCGCGGCACGGTCTGGGCGATCGAGCATCGGTTCAGCAAGGACAGCCGCTCCAGCTTTGATGACGGTTGGGGATCGTTGGAACAGGCGGCGTCGCAAGAGCAGGTCGGCCCGGCGACGCAGATCATCGAAGAATCGGTGAAGTCGATCCTCTCGGGCAACGACTCGCCTGACATCGGCTTCGACCTGTCGATCAACCCCTATCGCGGCTGCGAGCATGGCTGCACCTACTGCTTTGCGCGGCCGACACACAGTTATCTGAACCTGTCGCCGGGTCTCGATTTCGAGACCCGCATCATTGCCAAGGTCAACGCCGCGCAGCGCCTGCGGGATGCTTTTGCCAGCCCGGCCTACACGCCTCTGCCGCTGAACCTGGGCTCGGCCACAGACGCCTACCAACCGGCCGAACGCCGCTTGCGCATCACCCGCTCGTTGATCGAAGTGCTGGCCGAACATCGCCACGCGTTTTCGGTGATCACCAAATCGGCACTGATCGAGCGTGACCTCGACCTGATCGCGCCGTTGGCCGCTGACGGCCTGGCTGCGGCTTATGTATCGATCACCACGCTCGACCCCGAACTCGCGCGTGTGATGGAGCCACGCGCCGCGGCGCCGCACCGGCGCCTGCGCACGATCGAGGCGCTGGCGAAGGCCGGGGTGCCGGTGGGTGTGAGCGTGTCGCCGATCATCCCATTTCTCAACGAGCCCGAGCTCGAACGCATCCTCAAGGCGGCGGCTGACGCCGGCGCCAGCTCGGCCTTCAGTGTTGTCCTGCGTCTGCCTTGGGAGGTGAACCCGATCTTCAAGCAATGGCTCGAACAACACTTTCCCGACCGCGCCGAGCGGGTCTTGGCCCGGGTGCGCGAGATGCGCGGCGGGCGCGACAACGACGCCCGCTTCGGGTCGCGAATGACCGGGCAGGGCACTTGGGCCGAGTTGCTTCGATCGCGTTTTCACATCGCTGCAAAGCGGCACGGGCTGAACCGCGAGCGCAAGCCGCTGGACCTGTCGCAGTTCCGCCGGGCCGGGGCATTGCTGCCGGCGCAGGCTGCGTTGTTCTGAGCGGCCGAAATCCGGCCGAGGCCGGCTACTTGAAGATGTCCTTGACGCGGTCGGTCCAGGTCTTCGAGTTCGGCGAATGGCGCTCGCCCGACTTGCGGAACGACTCGTCAAGCTCCTTCAGCAGCTTGCGTTGGTGCTCGGTGATCTTCACCGGCGTCTCCACCGAGATGTGGCAGTACAGGTCACCCGGGTAGCTTGACCGGATGCCCTTCACGCCCTTGCCGCGCAGGCGGAAGGTCTTGCCATGCTGGGTGCCTTCGGGCAGCTCGATCTCGGCCTTGGTGCCGAGTGTGGGCACCTCGATGGCGCCACCCAGCGCGGCCAGTGTCAGCGCGATCGGCACCGTGCAGTGCAGGTCGTCGCCGTCGCGTTCGAAGATCTCGTGCTGCTTGGTGCGGATCTCGATATACAAGTCGCCCGAAGGCCCGCCATTGGTGCCCGGCTCGCCGTTGCCGGCAGAGCGGATGCGCATGCCGTCGTTGATGCCGGCGGGGATCTTCACTTCCAGCGTTTTCTGGCGCTTGATCTTGCCGGCGCCGCTGCTCGTGGTGCAGGGCTCGGGGATGATCTTGCCGGTGCCGCGACAATGTGGGCAGGTCTGCTGGATGCTGAAAAAACCCTGGCGCATATGTACCGTGCCGGCGCCGTTGCAGGTGCCGCAGGTCTTCGGGCTGGTGCCGGGTTTGGCGCCCGAGCCTTTGCAGGTTTCGCAGTTCTCCCAGCTCGGGATGCGGATCTGCGTGTCCTTGCCATGCGCCGCTTCTTCGAGCGTGATCTCCATCGCGTACGACAGGTCGCTGCCGCGGTAGACCTGCTGGCCGCCACCGCCGCGCCGGGCGCCGCCGCCGGCACCGCCGCCAAAGATGTCGCCGAAGATATCGCCAAAGGCCTCGGCAAAACCGCCCATGTTTTCGCCGCCGCGGCCACCTATGTTGGGGTCGACGCCGGCATGGCCATGCTGGTCGTAGGCGGCACGCTTTTGCGGGTCGGAAAGCATCTCGTAGGCCTCCTTGGCCTCCTTGAACTTTTCTTCCGACTTCTTGATGTCGTCACCCTGGTTGCGGTCAGGGTGGTGTTTCATGGCCAGCTTGCGGTAGGCCTTCTTGATATCTTCCTCGGCCGCGTTCTTGGGCACGCCGAGGATGTCGTAATAGTCGCGCTTTGCCATGGAGGTTCCGATTGTGCGCAAGAGCGCCCGAGCAAAAGCGCCGCGTTGAGGTCAGGGCGGTTTAGCCCTTTCCTCAACGCGGCGATTGTTCACGGCAGCCGGGTCTGTCGCCCTGGCTGGCCGGGATCGCGCCAGATCACTTCTTGACTTCCTTGAAGTCCGCGTCGACGACATTGTCGTCGGCAGGCCGCGACGAACCCGCCGCTGCACCCGCCGGGCTTTCGGGCTGCGGTGCTTCGTTGCCCGCCGTGGCACCGGCTGCGGCCGCGGCGGCCTGCGCTTCGGCATAAACCTTTGCGCCGAGTTTCTGGCTCGCCGTCATCAGCGCTTCGGTCTTGGCTTCGATGGTCGCCTTGTCGTCGCCCTTCATCGCTTCGTCGACTTCTTTCAAGGCCGCGTCGATCGTTTCGCGTTCGGCGACATCGAGTTTGTCGCCATGTTCGGCGAGCGACTTTTTCGTCGAGTGCACCAGGCCATCGGCCTGGTTGCGCGCCTGCACGAGTTCGAGCTTTTTCTTGTCCTCAGCGGCGTTGGCCTCGGCATCGCGCACCATCTTCTCGATCTCGTCTTCGGTCAGGCCAGAGTTGGCCTTGATCGTGATCTTGTTTTCCTTCCCCGTGCCCTTGTCCTTGGCGTTGACATGCAGGATGCCGTTGGCGTCGATGTCGAAAGTGACCTCGATCTGCGGCATGCCACGCGGCGACGGCGGGATGCCTTCGAGGTTGAACTCACCCAGGCTCTTGTTGCCCGTGGCCAGCTCGCGTTCGCCCTGATAAACCTTGATCGTGACCGCCGGCTGGTTGTCGTCGGCAGTGGAAAAGACCTGCGCAAACTTGGTCGGGATGGTGGTGTTTTTCTTGATCATCTTGGTCATCACGCCGCCCAGCGTTTCGATGCCCAAAGACAGCGGCGTCACGTCCAGCAGCAGCACGTCCTTGCGCTCGCCACCGAGCACCTGGCCCTGGATC
>JANOKR010000245.1:0-5982 GCA_031419315.1 Betaproteobacteria bacterium | reverse complement strand
CGCGGTTGCGATCACCCACACGCCACACGCATCCTCGCCCCCGCTTGGCTGGGCGTGATCTGGCGCGCCTGGACCGACCACAAACCCTATGACCCTGCGCTTCACAACGCAGCCCTGAAGCTCGCTACTGGCGGGGGAGGTTGACACCGGATGTCTCATGCGCTGTTGCCTAGTCGATGGACGTGGTTCGCTCGACGCCCGCGGCTGGCTCGTTTGGCGCCTTGCAGGCGGGACGCGGGCTGAGCAGGACGTGGATGCCGACGCCGATGCCGGCGCCAACCAGCTCGGCCGCAACAAAGCCGGGCACGCTGGCCGGAGCGATGCCGGCGAAGCTGTCGCTGAACATCCGGCCGAAGGCCGCAGCGGGGTTGGCGAACGAAGTCGACGCGGTGAACCAGTAGGCCGCACCGATGTAGCAGGCGACCATCGCCGCGACGCGGGCTGCTGGCGCGCGCAGGATGACCAGCAGCAGCCCGGCGGTTGCCACCGCCTCGGCAATCCATTGCCCGGTGCCGCTGCGCAGCTTGGTCGAGAACTGCACGATGCTCATGTCGAACATCGCGTGCGCCAGCCAGGCGCCGACGACCGCGCCAGCAAGTTGCGCCGCAATGTACGGCGCGAGGAGCGACCGCGGCAACACGCCTCGCGCCGCCATCACCGCCGATACGGCCGGATTGAAATGCGCGCCGCTGACCGGCCCGAAGACCTCGATCAGGATGTACAGCCCGCCGACCGTCGCCAGCGTGTTGGCCAGCAGCGCGATGGCCGCGTTGCCCCCCGCGAGCCGCTCGGCCATGATGCCCGAGCCGATGACCACGGCCAGCAGCAGCGCGGTGCCGAGCGCCTCGGCGAGCAGCTTGCGCGGCAGCTCGTTCATGAGCCTGGCGCCTCAGCGCACACCGATGTCCTTGATCTCACGCTGGATGCGCTGCTCATCGAGCGCGTGCATGGGCAAAGCGAGCATCAGTTCGATCCGGCGCATGAGTGTCACCGCAGCCGCCAGAAAGGCCTTCGCCTTCTGGTCGTCAGTACCTTCGACGGCGGCGGGATCGGGCACGCCCCAATGCGCCGTCATCGGCTGGCCAGGCCAGATTGGGCAGACCTCGCCGGCAGCGTTGTCGCAGACCGTCAATACGAAGTCCATCTCCGGCGCGCCGGGTTTTGCAAACTCGTCCCAGCTCTTGCTGCGAAATCCATCGGTCGGGATGCGCCGGTTCGCGAGCGTCTGCAATGCGAAAGGATTGACCACGCCCTTGGGTTGACTGCCCGCCGAGAAGGCCTTGAAGCGCCGGCCCGGCAGTCGGCTACCCAGGTCGTTCATCAGACCTTCGGCGAGGACCGATCGTGCGGTGTTGCCGGTACAGATGAACAGGACGTTGTAGGTCTTCGGCTCGGTCATGGCAATTCCTCAGCAGCAGGAGGACGCAGCTTTGACGGCGATGCCGATCGGCTTGCCCTTGCTGGCGGGTGTCGACCGCGGCGCGGGTGCGCTCGCCACGCAGCAGGCCGACGCCGGCGGCGTGTCTGCCGAGGCCATGGGCGGCGCTTCGCTGAAGACCGGGATGTTGTCGAGCGTATGGAAATGCTCCCACGCAATGCCCTGCGGGTCGGTGATCCAGTGCTTGTCGCTGCGGGCGTAACAGCAGGTGGTCGCACCTTCATCGAGCAGCGTCATGTCGGCGGCCTCGGCGCGCGCCTTCAATTCGATCAGTTCCTCGGCGTTGTCGGTCTGCAGGCCGAGGTGGTCCACCCCGGGCTTGCCGCCGCGCGTGGAGATCGCGAAGTTGATGCGCGGGTCCTCGAGCATCCACTTGGCGTAGTCGCTCTCGACGCGGGCGGGCTCGGCCGCGAACATTTTGGAATAGAAGGCGATGCTCGCGGCAAGGTCTTCGACATGGGCGTGGACGTGGAATCGCTTCATCGCAGGCTCCGATCAGGAAAAACACAAAGGGGGTTCAGCAGTTGCACGAAGCATCCTCAGGCGTGATCACGCAGGTGGCGCCGCGGCAGCAGTTTTCGGTGAGGTAGGCGAGCAGCCCGTTCATGTGGTCGAAGGCCGCGCGGTAGATGATGTTGCGACTCGACCGCTCCTGGGTCACCAGGCCGGCATGGGTCAGTTCCTTGAGGTGGAACGAAAGTGTGTTGGCCGGGATGCCGAGCGCTTCGGACATCGTGCCGGGTGTCAGGCCGTCCTGGCCCCGAACGACCAGGGCGCGAAACACTTGAAGCCGCACCGGTTGCGCCAAGGCGGCAAGCGATTTGACTACGGCTTCCTGATGCATCATTCGATAATACTCGAATTAATTTAAGAACGACCGTCGAACCTGCGCCAAGGTACTGGTGACGCCGGCCTACCCTTAGGCCAAACGCCTGGTATCGATGCCGCAGGCGGTGCTGGGCGTGGCCTTCAGCTTTGGCATTCCGATGGCTTTTGCCGCGGTGCAGGGCGGGCTCGAATGGAGCCTGGCGTCGGTGCCGCTGCAGGCCCTGTGGCTGCTGCTGGGCAACCTGTTCTGGGTGCTCGCCTACGACACCGAATACGCGATGGTCGATCGCGACGACGATCTGCGCATCGGCGTGAAGACCTCGGCGATCACGCTCGGCCGCTTCGACGTCGCCGGCGTGATGGTCTTTTACGCTGTGTACCTGCTGTCCTGGGCGCTGATCGGCCGCACGCTCGGGCTCGGGCTCGGGCTCGGGTTTGCGGTGTTTGCCAGCGTGGCTGCCGATCTGGCGCTGCGTTAGCTATCCTGATCGGCGCGGCGGGTTGGCGTCGCACAGGACGCACCTGTTGCACTTGTGGGAAACGACACAGCGCGGGCCGAGGGCAGCAAGCGACCGGTTCCGCTCATGTCCCCCGGCCGGTCTTCGACCGGCCTCCGCATTTACTTCGCTACACCGGTCACCTGCCGCCCTCGGCTGCTCACCGCCGCTGCGATCAGGACGATGCCAGCCGCCGCGCTGGTGATTGGAGCGAAGTCGGCGGCGCCGCTGTGCGCAGCGAAGTCAAGGAGGAGGCCGGGCGTCAGCCCGGCCGGGGGACGTGACCGCGGCACAGCCGCGCCACCGGCTTCGCGCTCGCGCCGATGTCGAATCGACTGCCCGCGAGCCATCAACCCGACCGCGATCGGCTCTTGCGAAGTACCGCATTGCACGCCGTCCAGCCTCAAGCCGATTCAAACGCCCGGCGCGGCCCCGAGCTCCTGGGCCCGCCGCCGCGCCGCATGCAGCGCTTGCACAAACGCCGCCTTCACGCCGCTGGTCTCGAGCGCCGAGATCGCGGCGTGGGTGGTGCCGCCTTTGGAGGTGACCCGCTCGCGCAGCGTCGCGGGTGAATCGCTGGACTGCATCGCCAAGGCCGCGGCGCCGGCGAAGGTTTCCTGGGCAAGCCGGCGCGCCTGCTCTGCGGGCAAGCCCATCTCGGTGCCGGCCTGGACCATGGCTTCGATGAAGTAGAAGACATACGCCGGGCCGGAACCGGACAGCGCGGTCACCGCGTCGAGATCGTCTTCGCGCGCCACCCACAGCGTGCTGCCGGTGGCGGCCAGCACCTGCTCGGCCTGGGCGCGGCCGGCAGCATCGACCTCCGCGCGCGCATACAAGGCGGCGATGCCACGGCCGATCAGCGCCGGCGTATTGGGCATCGCACGCACCACCCGCGGGCTGCCGGTGGCGGCGACGATTGTTTCGCTGCGCACGCCGGCCATGATGCTCAACTGCAGCGCCGCGGCGATATGCCCACCGCAAGGCGCGGCGGCCTCGGCAAAGGTCTGCGGCTTGATCGCCCAGACGACCAGCGCGGCGTCGGCCAGGGCCTGGCTGGCAGCGGCTTGGGCGACGACGCCGAGTTCGGCCAGCAGCCGCGCGCGCTGGGCGTCGAAGGGTTCGACGACGACAAAACCATGCGGCGCGGCGCCCTCGCGCAACAAGCCGCCGATGATCGCGGTGGCCATGTTGCCGCCGCCGATGAATGCGATCTTGGGGAGATTCATGGCGCCCAGTTTAGGCGCCATAACCAGCCCACCAGCGCGTCATGCAATCGGCGCATGATGCGCTGAAGCCCCTTTCACAAACTGCTGCACAGCCCCTACATTGCGCAGCCAGCGACGGCCCACGAGGCTGAAGCCAAAACCAGTCGTCCGCCCAAAACGAGGAAGCCTTGATGAGCTCGATCCTGTCCTATGTGAACCCCACCGCCGACAGCCCCTGGGGCACCTACCTGTCGCAGGTGGACCGTGTCATCCCCTACCTGGGCCACCTTTCGCGCTGGGTCGAAACGCTCAAGCGCCCGAAGCGCGCGTTGATCGTCGATGTACCGATCGAGATGGATGATGGCCGCATCGCGCACCACGAAGGCTTCCGCGTCCAGCATTCGCTCACCCGCGGCCCCGGCAAAGGCGGCGTGCGTTACCACCCCGATGTGACGCTCGAAGAAGTGATGGCGCTGTCGGCCTGGATGAGCATCAAGACCGCCGCGGTGAACCTGCCCTACGGCGGCGCCAAGGGCGGCATCCGCGTCGACCCCAAACTCCTGTCGCTCAAAGAGCTGGAAAAACTCACCCGCCGCTACACCAGCGAGATCGGCATCATCATCGGCCCGCAGCAAGACATCCCGGCGCCAGACGTCAATACCAACGGCCAGATCATGGCCTGGATGATGGACACCTATTCGATGAATACCGGCGCCACCGCGACCGGCGTCGTCACCGGCAAGCCGATCCATCTGGGCGGCTCGCTGGGGCGTGTCAAGGCCACCGGACGCGGTGTGTTTGTCACCGGCCGTGAAGCGGCGCGCAGGATTGCGATGCCACTCGAAGGCGCGCGGGTCGCGGTGCAAGGGTTTGGCAACGTCGGCTCGTCGGCGGCAGAGTTGTTCCACCAGGCCGGCGGCAGAATAGTCGCCGCGCAGGACCACACCGGCACGATCTACAACGACCACGGCTTCGATCTGTCGCTGCTGATACCGCATGTCAAGGCCACCGGCGGGGTGGGTGGTTTCAAGGGCGGCGACGTGATGGCCAACGAGGAGTTCTGGGACGTGCGCTGCGACATCCTGATCCCGGCCGCACTCGAAGGCCAGATCACCGCGGCGCGCGCCCATCGCATCAAGGCCAAGCTCGTGCTCGAAGGCGCCAACGGGCCGACGGTGCCATCGGCCGACGACATCCTGTCAGACCGGGGGGTGTTGATCGTGCCCGACGTGATCTGCAACGCCGGCGGCGTGACGGTGAGTTATTTCGAGTGGGTGCAGGACTTCTCTTCGTTTTTCTGGACCGAGGATGAAATCAATGTCCGCCTCGACAAGATCATGGTCGGCGCGCTGAAAAATATCTGGGACACCGCCGACCGCCACAAAACGACCCTGCGCACCGCAACCTTCGCGGTCGCCTGCGAGCGCATCCTGTCGGCTCGCGAGGAGCGCGGGCTGTATCCCTGAACTTGCCTGAGCTTGCCTGCGCCTGCCGTGACGCGCCCGAATGCGCTCAGGGCCTCGATGCGGCGGGCGCGGGCGCGGGTGCAGCGGGGGCGGCCGGCGGCGCTGGTAACGCTGGCGCAACTTGCGTCGCTGGCGCTGTCGGTGCCGGCACTGGTGGCGCCACCGGCATCGTGATCCCGGGCCCGATCGGGATTTCCGCCGACGGGATGACCTTGCTCACGAAGTGCCGCGTCTCGCCAAAACAGGTCGACGGCAGGCCGACCTTTTCTTCGTAGTGCAGGCTCACGCGTTTGCCCATCGCCTGCATGATCTGGTTCGCCACCACTTCGTCGCGCACCGTGAAGTGGAATTTTTCCACCGACGAGCCCGGCAGCGAGACGAGCGCGAGCTCACCTTCCCAGGTCTTGCAGACCCAGCCCTTGTTCGACAGTTTTTGCACCCAGCCAGCGCGTTCGCCCGACGAATAACTCCAGCTCAGCGCGGCCCAGAAGTAGGCCACCACCAGACCGGCGAGGACAACGAGCGCAAGAAGGAAACGGACCATG